>NZ_JASCXP010000391.1:0-7031 GCF_030010695.1 Nocardia sp. CC201C | reverse complement strand
ACCCCCGTCGGCGTGCGGGTCCCAGGGCGCTCGCCGCCGGGACCGCCGATCCCGGGCACGGCGCGCCTACACGGGGTGAGACGTGGGTTGCGGTGCCCGGTCTAGTTGTTCGCGCGGCGGACAGCGTTACGGACCAGGCCGCGCGGGCCGGGTAGCTGGATGGCCCGCATCATCGCCTCGTTCAGCCAGACGTGAGCGCGGGTGGGCGGAAGGTAGCGGACCATGCCACGGCGGGCCAGTGCCTGCCGTTCGACGACCTCGGGCCGCAGCTCGGCTTCCCAGGCCGCCAGTGCCGCATCGATATCGGTGCCAGGGGCGGATACCGCGCCCAGCCGGTCGGCCCCGTCCAGGGCCAGTGCCGCCCCGTACCCCGCGAAGACGGTGACGCACCAGGCGGCGTCACCGAGCAGAACCACGCGCCGGCGGCTCCACTCCGCGAGGGTGACCTGGCTGATGGAGTCGAAATAGGCGCTGCCCGGATCTTTTTCGAGTTGTGTGAGCGCCTCGGCGACGCCGCCGCCCAGATCGCCGAAGGCTCCGGTGAGCGCGGCGACGGGGCCGCGTGCGACCTCGGCCTCCGGGTCGGCGCTGCGGTAGGTGAAGAAGGCCGAGGACCGTCCGGACCCGAGATTCATGACCGCCGCGGTACGTCCCGGCCCGATGTACGTGGTGCCGACACCGGCCGGGACCTGATCGGGCAGCGCGCCGAGCGGGAAGGCCGCGACCACGGTGCGCATATCCACCAGATGGTCGTTCCCCGTGCCGAATACGAGGTCGCGAATGCCCGAGTGCACGCCGTCCGCGCCGATCAACAGGTCCGCGTCGATCCGGGTGCCGTCGCTGAGCTCGGCGCGGATCCCGTCGGCGTGCTCGTCGACGGCCCGCACGGTGGTGGCGAACCGGATCCGCACCTTGTCGGCCACCGCTTCGTACAGCAGCGATTCCACATCACCGCGCAGCACGCTCACCGCCCGCGCGCCGACCGCGGCCTCCGTGATCGCCGCGGGCACCGTCAGCTTCTCGCGACCGTCCGCGTGCACGAGCACGGTGGTGAAGAACCGGCATCGCGCTGCGCCAACGCGGACACCAATCCCATCCGCTCCGCCGCGTCGTACCCAGGTCCGTGCAGATTCACCAGATACCCGCCACTACGCCGCGCCGGGGCCCGCTCGACCACGAGCACCTCCCACCCGTCCCGAAGAAACCGCAATGCCGCGGCCAACCCGGCGATCCCCGCCCCCACGACCAGCACCCGCCGCCCGCAGTCATTCCCGTCATGAACACTCCTGAGTCCGCGCTGTGCGTGGCATCGGCGAATCCCGGCGATCGGCCACACGAGCGCCATGTACACCACGCCGCCGCCGAGTACGGCGATACCAGCCTGTCCCCCCGTCGAATGGCGGCTCGAGCCGAAGGTGAGGGTGGCCAGGGCCAGGCACGCCGGGCCGATCAGGGCGACGAACACGGCGATCGATGCCGTCAGTGCCCGACCGCGCAGTCGGGGAAGGTCGGGCGGGGCGGATGGGTGCATGGATACTCCTGCGTCACGCTGCCGGTGTGGCCGATGAAAGCCGCAGTCTGGCTGTCGCGCAACGGGTTCGGCCAGCTGATTCGCCCCGGCTCGAATCTCGGCGCGTCGCCTGGCTCAGGGTGTCAGGACGTGCTGCCAGTCGGCGAGGGGGTGGGCCGCGCCGACGAGGAGGGGGAGTGGGTCGAGGCGGTCGGGGCCGGGGGGTGTCCAGACCGAGCGATGCCATTCGATGTGCAGATGCGGGGGCACATTGCCGTTGGTGCGGCGGTCGGGGTCGACGAGGCCGATGCGCTGGCCCGCCTCGATGCGGCGGCCGACGCGGACCTCGGGGATGATGTGCCCGTACACGGTGGTGCCCGAGCCGTCGGCGGTCGGATGGTCGATCACCACCCAGCGCCCGAAGCCGGAGGCCGGTCCGGATCGGGTGACATAGCCGCCCTGCATGGCGAAGACCGGGCGGTTGGCCGAGCCGCCGGGAAAGCCGAAGTCGACGCCCCAGTGGTAGCCGCCGCCGCGGGGGCCGAAGGGCGAGGTGACGATGTGGCCGCGCTCGAGCGGCCAGACTCTCGGTGCCATGTGTATCTCCCTGCGCTGTCTCCCTTATCCGAATATCGTGCCGCGCCAAGGCAATCGGCGCAGACGAACGGAGTGGGAGAGCGCTCAGCGGGGAGTCGTAGCGGCCACCGGGTCCGGCCGCTCCTCGGGCGTGGCCAGCAGGGTGTCGACGGCGAGTCCGATAATGCCCACGGCGATGCAGACACCCGACACGATGAGCTGGGCGGGGTGGGTGTGGTCGGTGAGCGCGTCCGCGAGCAGCACCGTGCCGACGGTTCCGGGAACGATGCCGATGAAGCTCGCCACCACATACGGCGTCAGTCGCACCGATGACAGTGCGGCGCAGTAGTTCACCACCGAGAACGGTGCGAAGGCGATGAGCCGCAGCGACCCCACCGCCAGCCAGCCGCGGCGGGCCAGCCGGGCGTCGACGGCGCGTACCGTCGGATGGGTGAGCCGGGCGCGCAACCGCTCCTTGTCCAGAGCGCGCACCAGCAGCAGGGCCAGTACGGCGCTCACGGTGGACGCCGACAGGGCAAGTCCGAGGCCGAGCATCGGCCCGAACAGCATGCCCGCGCTGACGGTGAACAGCGTGCGGGGGAACGGGGCCACGCAGACGAGGGCGTGCGCGACGAAGAACACCAGCGGCAGCAGCGGCCCGCAGGAATCGGCCCAGGCCCGAATCTGCGCGGCGGTCGGCAGCGGAATGAGCGCGACCACGGCGAAGAGCGCGACGACGGCCACCACAAACACGACCATTCGGTATCCACCGAGTCGGCTGAGGAGGGTCCGCGGGCTTGTTGGCACCGCGCCAGGTTACCGGCTGGTAGTGAATGCCCGGCGACGGGAATCACAACCCTGCCGCTAGCATCAGAAGGCAAGACGAGGAATGCTCGTTAACCGAAACGCTGTCTGAGCAGGGCGAACGAGACGTTCGGCGCTGCTGGGGCGGTCCCTTTCGGGGCACGTGTGGGAGAAGGAAACAGCAGCTATGCCGATCGCTTCAGACTCGGACACCGGACCGGTGCCCGGGTATGCCGCCTGGCGCAAGGGTGTCGCCGGCGTGCTGGCCAAGGCCCGCAGGGTGGACGTCTCGGAACTGCCGGACGAGCCGGAGAAGCTGCTCGCGGTCACCACGTACGACGGTCTGACCGTCAACCCCCTCTACACGCGCCGCGACGAACTGCCCGAGCAGCCGCTGCCGGGCGAGTTCCCGTTCGTGCGCGGTGGTGACGGCACCCGCGACGTGCATCGCGGCTGGTACGTCGGTGCGCGGTTCGGCGGCACCGACGCGGCCGAGACCAATCGCGATATCCTCTTCGGACTGGAGAACGGCGTCAGCGCCGTCTGGCTCCGCGTGGGGGAGGGCGGCGTGCCCGTGGCACAGCTGCCCGCCGCGCTGTCGGGTCTGCTGTTCGAATTGGCCCCGCTCACCCTGGACGCCGGTCCGGTGCTGGCCGAGGCGGCAGCGCGGGTCTACGCGACGCTCGACGCCTACCAGGTCGAGGAGCGCGCGGACATTCAGGTCCGGTTGGGTGCGTCTCCGCTGACGAGCTTGTTCGCCGGAACCCCTGCCCTCGATCTGGACAGCGCGATCGCGCTCGCCCAGGACGCGGTGGCGCGGCCCGAGAACGTGCGTGCGATCACGGTGTGCGGCGTGGCCTTTCATGAAGCCGGGGCCTCCGACGCGCAGGAACTCGGTGCGGCGGTGGCGGCGGGTCTGGAGTATCTGCGCGCCCTCACCGACGCCGGCGCCGATATCGCGGATGCGCTGGGCCAGCTGGAATTCCGCTTCGCCGCCACCGACGACCAGTTCGCCACCATCGCCAAATTCCGTGCGGCCCGGCGGCTCTGGGCCCGAGTCGCCGAGGTCTGCGGCGCGCCCGCCTTCGGCAATGCCCCGCAGCAGGCGGTGACATCGCCCGCCATGATGACCCAGCGCGACCCGTGGGTGAATATGCTGCGCACCACCCTGGCCGCCTTCGGCGCGGGCGTCGGCGGCGCGGATACCGTCACCGTGCTGCCCTTCGATCACGCGCTGCCCGCCGGGGAACTCGAGGTGTCGAGGGCGTTCTCCGAGCGCATGGCCCGCAACACCCAACTGCTGCTGCTGGAGGAATCGCACCTGGGCCACGTCCAGGATCCGGGCGCGGGCTCCTGGTACGTCGAAACGCTCACCGACGAACTCGCCGCCAAGGCATGGGAATTCATGCGGGAGATGGAGGCCGCGGGAGGTTACCTGGCCGCCCTGGAATCCGGTCTGCTGGCCCGGCGCGTCGGTGAGACCAAGGCGCGCCGTGACGGTGATGTGGCGCACCGCAGGTCGGCCGTCACCGGCGTGAACGAATTCCCCAACCTGGCCGAGCAGCCGCTGTCCGAGGCGGCCCGCGCCATGACCTCGCAGACGAGCTACGGCGCGGCGTTCGAGGCGCTGCGCAACCGCTCCGACGCCTATCTGGCCGCGCACGGATCGCGTCCGCGCGCCCTGCTGGTGCCGCTGGGACCGGTGGCCGAGCACAATGTGCGGGTCACCTTCGCCGCCAACCTGCTCGCCTCGGGCGGTATCGAGACGATCAATCCGGGCGCGCTGGCCGTCGACGGCATCGCGGCCGCGGTCGCGGAGTCCGGTGTGGCTCTCGCGGTGCTGTGCGGTTCCGACAACCGCTACGGCGCGGAGGCCGCGGCGGCGGTGGACGCGCTGCGCGCGGCCGGTGTGACCACGGTGCTGCTGGCCGGGGCGGAGAAAGCGGTGGCCGACGCCGCCGGCGCGCAGCGGCCGGATGGATTCCTGACGGCGCGGATGGATGCGGTGACGGCACTGTCCGGCCTGCTGGAGAAGCTGGGAGCCCCGGCGTGAGCGGTCAGGCGCGGAGGAGGCAGCGCAGCGTAACCACGCAGCGCCCCGCTCAGGCCAGAAAGGACACAGCATGAGCGACATCAAGCATCTGATCGGCAATTTCGCCGACGTCCCCCTCGAATCGACCACCGACGCCGCCGTGACCGGCGAGCAGGTGCGGGACTTCGTCCAGGCCGCGGCGACCGCGAATCGGTACGCGCCCGAACAACTCACCTGGGCCACCCCCGAAGGTATCGACGTCCCACCGGTTTTCACCCGCGCCGACCGTGACGCGGTGGAGGCGGCGGGCTACCCGCTCGACAGCGTGCCCGGTGTCGCCCCGTTCGTGCGCGGCCCGTACCCGACCATGTACGTGAATCAGCCGTGGACGATCCGCCAGTACGCGGGCTTCTCCACCGCCGCCGACTCCAACGCCTTCTACCGCCGCAACCTGGCCGCCGGGCAGAAGGGCCTCTCGGTGGCCTTCGACCTGGCCACCCACCGCGGCTACGACTCCGATCACCCACGCGTGACCGGTGACGTGGGTATGGCCGGTGTGGCCATCGACTCCATCCTGGACATGCGGGAGCTGTTCGATCATATTCCGCTGGACCAGGTCTCGGTCTCCATGACCATGAACGGCGCGGTGCTGCCGATTCTGGCGCTGTACGTGGTGGCCGCGGAGGAGCAGGGCGTCAAGCCCGAACAGCTGGCCGGAACCATTCAGAACGACATTCTGAAGGAGTTCATGGTCCGCAACACCTACATCTATCCGCCCAAACCCTCGATGCGGATCATCTCCGACATCTTCGCCTACACCTCGGCGAAGATGCCGAAGTTCAACTCCATCTCGATCTCGGGCTACCACATCCAGGAAGCCGGTGCGACGGCCGATCTGGAACTGGCCTACACCCTCGCCGACGGTGTGGAATACATCAAGGCGGGTATCGACGCGGGTATGGAGGTCGACAAGTTCGCCCCGCGCCTGTCGTTCTTCTGGGCCATCGGCATGAACTTCTTCATGGAGGTCGCCAAACTCCGTGCGGGCCGCCTGCTCTGGAGTGAACTGGTCGCGAAGTTCGAGCCGAAGAACTCGAAATCGCTTGCGCTGCGCACCCACTCGCAGACCTCGGGCTGGTCGCTCACCGCGCAGGACGTGTTCAACAATGTGGCGCGCACCTGTGTGGAGGCCATGGCCGCCACCCAGGGCCACACCCAGTCGCTGCACACCAACGCCCTCGACGAGGCCCTCGCCCTGCCGACCGACTTCTCGGCCCGCATCGCACGCAACACCCAGCTGCTGATCCAGCAGGAGTCCAACACCACCCGGCCCGCCGATCCGTGGGGCGGTTCGTACTATGTCGAGTGGCTGACCCACCAGCTGGCCGAGCGCGCCCGCGCCCACATCGCCGAGATCGAGGCGCACGGCGGTATGGCACAGGCGATTTCGGAGGGCATCCCGAAGCTGCGCATCGAGGAGGCCGCCGCCCGCACCCAGGCCCGCATCGACACCGGCCAGCAGCCGGTGATCGGCGTCAACAAGTACCAGGTCACCGAGGACACTCCGATCGAGGTGCTCAAGGTCGAGAACTCGCGGGTGCGCGCCGAGCAGAACGCCAAACTCCAGCGGCTGCGCGCCGAGCGCGATTCCGGTGAGGTGGAACGCGCACTGGCCGAATTGACCCGTGCCGCGGCGTCATCCGAGGGCGGCATGGAGAACAACCTGCTCGCCCTGGCCATCGACGCCGCCCGCGCCAAGGCCACCGTCGGCGAGATCTCCGATGCCCTGGAGAAGGTGTACGGTCGCCACCAGGCCGAGATCCGCACCCTGTCGGGCGTCTACCGGGAAGAGGCGGGCAAGGTGAGCAATATCAGCGATGCCATCGCACTGGTGGAGGAGTTCGCCGAGGCCGAGGGCCGCCGCCCCCGCATCCTGGTCGCCAAGATGGGCCAGGACGGCCACGACCGCGGACAGAAGGTGATCGCCACCGCCTTCGCCGACCTCGGCATGGACGTCGATGTGGGCCCGCTGTTCCAGACCCCTGAGGAGGTGGCCCGGCAGGCGGCGGACAACGACGTGCACATCGTCGGCGTCTCCTCGCTGGCGGC
>NZ_JASCXP010000390.1:0-7032 GCF_030010695.1 Nocardia sp. CC201C | reverse complement strand
CGCGGCACCCTCGACCAACTGCGAAAGCTGGCCGCCCACAGCGATATCCGCGCGATCGAGGCCCTCCCCGCCGATGCGGGCGGCGGCACCTACGCCCTCGTCCCGCTGCTCCCGCGACACCGGGACCACGTCGTCCCCGGCCCCGATGACGGTCCGGTCCCCGAGAACTGACCGGTCGGCCACGAGACCGCGCAGTCACCGGCATCGCGCGGTGGTGACCGTTGCGCGCGCAGCCTCGCCGATCCGTCCGACCATGTGGGCTCGGCGCGCCTCCGCCGTTCGGGCGCTGGCCAAGGGCGGTGCGCGCCCCGAGGTCTCAGGGGCGTACGCGCCTCGAGGCCTCAGGGGTGGCGGGCTAGCATCGGCGCGGGAGGTAGCGCATGAGAGCTCAGGGCAACCCGCATCCACCGCCGTGGGTTCCGGTCACGGTGGTGGCGTCCGAACCGATTCGCCTGCGGCACGGGAGCGCGCCGATGCTGGTCGAGTTCGCGCCCGGTCTGCGGTTCGATCTGCGGCCCGGGGAGAATCGGATCATGTTGCCCGTCGGGCGGTTTCGCGCGCGGCTGTGGTCGCGATACGCGCTGTGGTCGGTCGGCCGGGCGGTGCTCGATATCGACACCACGCGTGGTCCGGTGTGGCTCTACTACGCCGCCCCGCGCACGATCTACAGCGACGGGGCCGCCGACTTCCGGGAGTGTGAGCGACCGGGCGCGGGCGTGTACGCGGCGATTATCGCCGCCGCCGTGCTGATTCCGCTCACCATCGTCCTGGTCGCGGTGTTGCAGCGCTGACCGGCGGGCACCGGGAGGGGGCGGTGTCGGAGTGCTGTGACACAGTGGGGTGGAACTCGGATTCGCCAGTGGAGGTTGGGGTTATGGATTTGACCGCGCGGCAGGCCGATCGGGCGGCGGGGGTGTTGCTGGGGACGGCGGCGGGGGACGCGTTGGGGGCCGGATACGAGTTCACCCATCCGGGGCCGGATGTGGTCGTGCACATGAAGGGCGGCGGGACCTTTCGCTGGGAGCCGGGGGAGTGGACCGACGACACCGCCATGGCGGTCGCGGTGGCCCGGGCGGCGGCCGAGGCGGGGAATCTGCACGAGGAGGCCGGGCTCGACGCGGTGGCGGCCGAATTCGTGGCGTGGTGGGACGCGCGGCCCAAGGACATCGGGAATCAGACGCGGGCGGTGCTCGAATGGCGCGACGGCACCGCCCGCGACATGCGCGTCCGCGCCCACACCCTGGAAGGGTTGAAGGCGGGCAACGGCTCGCTCATGCGGACCGCGCCGGTGGCGCTGGCCTACCTCGACGATGCCGAGAACTGCGTGCTGGCGGCGCGGATGGTGTCCTCGCTCACCCACTACGACCCGCACGCCATGGACGCGTGCGCGCTGTGGACGCTGGCCATCCGGCACGCGGTGCTGCACGGCACCTACGACGGTGTGCGCGAGGCGCTGTCGGTCGTGGACGCCGACTTCTGGGGGCCGCTGCTGGACAAGGCCGAACACGGCACCCCGGCGGACTTCGCCGAGAACGGCTGGGTGGTGCACGCCCTGCAAACCGCCTGGTGGGCCATTACCCACGACGAAACGCTGCCGGGCGCATTGGAATTGGCGGTGCGCGCGGGTGGTGACACCGATACCACCGCCGCCATCGCGGGCGGTCTGCTGGGCGCCCGCCACGGCGCCGCCGCCATTCCGGAGCACTGGCGCACCGTCCTGCACGGCTATCCGGGCTATACCGCCGCCGATCTGCTGACCCTGACCGAACGCGTCGTCACGCGCTGAACCGACGTCAATCCGGCAGGCGCACGACCCCGTCCAGATAGCGGCGGCACCGACCGGTCAGCTGCACCCGGTCGCCGGTGAGCGTGCAGCCCAGGGTGCCGCCCCGGGGCGAGAGCTGTCGCGCGGTGAGGGCGGTGCGGCCCAGATCGGCACTCCAGATCGGGGTGAGCTGGGCGTGCGCCGACCCGGTGACCGGATCCTCGGGTACGCCGACTCCGGGGGCGAAGAAGCGGGAGACGAAGTCGACCGATTCGCCCGCGGCGGTGACGATCACCCCGCGGTGCAGGCTGGGGAAGGCCGCGAAGTTCGGATGTGCTTCGCGCACTTCGAGTTCCGAGGTGACCATGAGCACGATATCGGTGCCGTCCAGGGCACGGATGGGCCGCACCCCGATGGCCTTGGCCAGTGCGCGCGGGATCTCCGCGGTCAGATCGAGTTCCCGGGACGCGACGGCGGGCAGGTCCATGACGAGACCGCCGTCGGCGGCGCGGTCCACCCGCAGCCACCCGCTGCGGGTGTAGAAGTGCACGCGGTCGGAGCCGGGATGCATATCCTCCAGGATCTGCGCGGCCGTCGCGAGCGTGGCGTGTCCGCACAGGTCCACCTCCACGGCCGGGGTGAACCAGCGCAGGTGGAACGCGGGCGCGTTATCCGGCGCGCCCCCGGCCTCCGGTGGTAGCGCCGAGGTGTAGAAGGCGGTTTCGGCGAGGTTGTTCTCCTCGGCGAGCCGCTGCAGCAGGTCGTCCGGCAGCCACGACAGCAGCGGCATGACCGCGGCCGGATTGCCGGAGAAGGGGGCGTCGACGAACGCGTCGATCTGATGCAGGAGAACCTCCATGCCGCCCAAAGTACCCCGCCGATTCAATGACGACCTGGCACAAGGGCGTTCACGGCGAGCCGAACCATGCGACCAGTTCGTCGGTGCGGCCGCCGCGAATACCGTCCGGCTCAGACCTTCTCACCCGGCGCGGCCGGCAGCAGCGGATGCGCCTCACCGCGCAGCCGCGCGCTGACCCACCAGGCCAGCTCCACCAGCACGATGCCGATCCCGCCGAGGACGAAGGCCGTCGTGGTCAGCGTGACGTTGGAGGGGTCCAGCTTGAAGAACTCTCGAGTGAAGGGCACCGAGAACAGGATGAGGTAGCCGGTGACGGAGCCGCCGATGAGCAGCACCTTCCACCACACCCACGGGCGGGCCACGATGGCCAGCACCCAGACCGCGATGATCAGCAGGGTGATGAGCGCGGTCGTCCCGGCCTGCACCTTCGCCGTCTCGCTCGCGTCCGGTCCCTCGTAGGCGAGCAGATAGGCGATGAAGGTCATGACACCGATCACCACGCCGGACGGAATCGCCAGGCGCATCACGCGTCCCACGAATCCGGTGCGGGCCCGCTCGTTGTTCGGCGCGAGCGACAGGATGAACGCCGGGATGCCGATGGTGAACCAGGCCGCGATCGTGACATGTCGCGGCAGGAAGGGATAGCCGATGGACTCGTAGTCGAAGATCTGCGAGCCCACCCCCGCGATACCGATGAGGAAGGCCAGTACCACCGAGTACACGGTCTTGGTGAGGAACAGATTCGAGACGCGCTCGATATTGCCGATCACCCGGCGGCCCTCACCCACCACGTACGGCAGGGTGGCGAACTTGTTGTCCAGCAGCACGATCTGGGCCACCGCGCGGGTGGCCGGGCTGCCCGCGCCCATGGCCACGCCGATATCGGAATCCTTCAGCGCCAGTACGTCGTTCACGCCGTCACCGGTCATGGCGACGGTATGGCCGCGCGATTGCAGCGCGGAAACCATGGCGCGCTTCTGATCCGGACGCACCCGGCCGAAGGTGGTCTGCTGCTCGAGCACGTCGGCGAGCTGGTCGCGATCCTCGGGCAGCTTGCGGGCGTCCACGGCGTGCTCGCCGCCGGTCAGCCCCAGCGAGGACGCCACCGCGCCCACCGAGACGGCGTTGTCGCCGGAGATCACCTTGATGTCGACGTGCTGGGAGGCGAAGTAGTCCAGGGTGTCCCGGGCGTCGGGGCGCACCTTCTGCTCCAGCACCACCAGCGCCGCCGCGGTCACCGCACCGGGCGCGTCGGCGGCGTCCACCGGCCGGTCGCTGCGCGCCAGCAGCAGCACGCGCAGGCCCTGCGCGCCGATTTCCTGTGCGGTGGCGGCGGTTTCGGATTCCGGGTCGAGCAGTACGTCGGGCGCGCCGAGCAGCCAGTTGCCGTGCTCGCCGTAGGAGAAGCCGCTCCATTTCTTGGCCGAAGAGAACGGGGCGACCCCGGTGGGCCGCCAGCCGGGGGTGTCCGGCAGCGCCTCTTTGATGGCCAGCACGCTGGCATTGGGCCGCGGATCGTCGGCGGCCATGGCGGCCAGCACCCGCTTCAGCTCGTCATCGCCGTTGGCCCCTGTTCCGTTGGCACCAGCGCCGTTGCTCCCCGTGCCGGTGTCCGCACCGACCGGCCGGATCTCGGCCAGGCGCATACCGTTCTCGGTGAGGGTGCCGGTCTTGTCCGCGCACACCACGTCCACGCGGGCCAGGCCTTCGATGGCGGGTAGCTCCTGCACCAGGCATTTGCGCCGTCCCAACCGCACCACGCCCACCGCGAAGGCGATGGAGGTCATCAGCACCAGGCCCTCGGGCACCATGGGCACCAGGGCCGCCACCATGCCGTTGACCGCGGGCCGCCACGACTCCCCGCTGGAGACCAGCTGGTTGTAGATGGACAGCAGACCCGCCGGGATCAGCAGGTAGGTAATGACTTTCAGGATGGTGTTGATGCCGTTGCGCAGTTCGGAGTTCACCAGCGTGAACTTGCTGGCCTCCTCGGCCAGTTTGGCGGCGTAGGCGTCCTTGCCGACCTTGGTGGCCCGGTACGCCCCGCTGCCGGACACCACGAAGCTTCCGGACATGACCGGTGCGCCGATCGCCTTGTCGATCGGGTCGGCCTCACCGGTGAGCAGTGACTCGTCGACCTCGAGCAGTTCGGATTCGACCACCTCGCCGTCCACCACGATCTGGTCGCCGGGCCCGAGTTCGATGATGTCGTCGAGCACCACCTCCTGCGGCGCGATCTCGGCGGCGGCGCCGTCGCGGCGTACCACCGGTTTGGCCTGGCCGACGATGGCCAGATTGTCCAGGGTCTTCTTGGCCCGGACCTCCTGGATGATGCCGACCGCGCTGTTGGCCACGATGAGCAGGCCGAACATGCCGTCGATGATCGAGCCGGTCGCCATCACCAGGATGAACAGCACACCCAGGATGGCGTTGATGCGGGTGAAGACGTTTGCCCGCACGATATCGCGCACCGAACGGCTGGCGCGCTCGGGCACGTCATTGGTCAAACCGTCCCGGCGGCGCTGCTCGACCTCTGCGGAGGTGAGACCCAGCGCGGGCGGGCTCTCGGGAGCCTGCGCGGTGATCGACATGCCGACAAGCCTAGAACGCCCGGGCGAATTTGCCCGTGCGCACGGGTCCGCCAGCGCGTGCACGCGGGAATCGGTGATCGTCTTCCCGCGCTCGCTCACCGACGACGAGTGTGGCGGGCGCCCCCGCACATCCGGCCGCCGTGTGACCCCGGCCGTCCTGGTCCACACCACGCGCTGCTGCCGCGGCGAATCCGCTCGCGTGATCGTCTCGGGGCGGGTGATCGACCTACGAGTGTGCGGTCGCTCCGGCACGTCGCACCACCGCGTGGTCCTCGCTGCGGGTGGTCGCGCCGCGCGGGCCGCGACCGGTCGCCGCGGACGGGCGGTTTCGATCATCCGATGATCCGGGTAATCCAGATGATTCGGGGTCGTTGCTGAGGCTAACGTTGAGCAAGTGGCGAGCGGACAGGTATCGGAACCGGGTTCGGGCGCCGACGCGCTCGGGGCGAACCCCGAGGTGACGTCGGTCGACACGGCTGCCGTGGCGCGCACCGCACGCGGCCGGGATCTCGGCGTCTTCTTCGGCGGTGGCGCCTATCTGTGCTGGGGGTTGTTCCCGGCCTTCTTCGGACTGCTCGCCTTCGCCGGACCGGTGGAGGTGCTTGCCGAGCGGATTCTGTGGACCCTGGTGGTGTCACTCACCCTGCTGGCGGTCGCGGGGCGCCTGCGTGAACTGCGCGCGATCAGTGCGCGCACCTGGCGCATGGCCGCGGCCGCGTCGGCCGCCATCTCCCTCAACTGGGGCGTCTACGTCGGCGGCGTGCTCTCCGGGCACGTGGTGGAATGCGCCCTCGGCTACTTCATCAATCCGCTGGTGACGGTCGCGTTCGGGGTGGTGATCTTCCGGGAGCGGCTGCGGCCCGCGCAGTGGGTGGCGCTCGGGCTCGGCGCGGCGGCCGTGGTGGTGCTGACCGTGGACTACGGGCGGCCGCCCTGGATCGCGCTGGTGCTCGCCTGCTCCTTCGCCACCTACGGACTGGTCAAGAAGGTGATTCGGCTGGAACCGCTGCCGGGACTGGCGGCCGAGGGTCTGGTCGCCGCGCCCTTCGCGGTGACCGCGGTGATCGTGCTCGGGGTGACCGGTCAGGCCGCTATCGGATCGAGCGTCCCGCATACCGCGCTGCTCATGGCCACCGGTCCGGTGACCCTGGTGCCGCTGCTGCTGTTCGCCCTGGCGGCGCAGCGGGTGCCACTGTCCACGATGGGAATCCTGCAGTACATCACGCCGGGCCTCCAGTTGGCCTGGGGCGTATTCGTGGTGCACGAGGACATGCCGCCGTCGCGGTGGGCCGGTTTCGCGCTCATCTGGGTGGCGCTGGCGATCTTCACCGCCGATGCCGTGCGGCGTTCGCGCCGGGGTGCGTGATCACTTGAACGAGCCGATCCCGTTGCGTTAGCTTGGGTCTCGTGGCGGTGCTCCCGTTGGTCGACTTGTACCGGCCCGGGGTCGGGACCGTCACGAGTACAGGAGTAATCCTTTGCCCATCCAATTCGATCACACCATCGTCGGCTGTACCGACAAACGAGTATCCGCGGAATTCTGGGCGGACATTCTGGGTCTGGAGGTGGGTGCCCCGGTCGGGCACTTCATTCCGATCCGGGCCGAGAACGGGGTCACCTTCGACTTCGCCGACGTCCCGCCCGATATCCCCACCGGGATTCAACCGCAGCACTACGCCTTTCTGGTCTCGGAGGCGGAGTTCGACGCCGCTTACGAGAAGCTCGAGCGGTACCGGATCACCTACTGGGCCGATCCGCGCGGTCAGCACGAAGGCGAGATCAATCACAACGACGGTGGTCGCGGCATCTACTTCCAG
>NZ_JASCXP010000389.1:0-7056 GCF_030010695.1 Nocardia sp. CC201C | reverse complement strand
GCGTGGGGGCATCGGATCCGGCGGCATCGGATGCGGTGCCCTCGTGCGCGGCGGCCCGGTGGGCGGCGGGGTCAGGCACTGATCAGCAGCCTGTGCAGCTCGGTGAGCCACGGAATGGCGACCGCGAGGGTGGGCACCACCAGGATGGCGGCGGCGGCCAGGTAGGCGGCGGCGGCCTCGCGCACGCTGCCGAGCGGTCCGGCGAGGCGCTGGATGCGGATCAGCGTGGTGGGTCCGCCGACGGCCATCGCACCTTGCGGGGCAACCGAATTCGAGCAGGCCACCAGCGCGCGCGCCAGCGGCGTCGCCCCGGTGACCTTCACGGCGGAGTCGTCGGCCAGCAGTTCGATGAGCAGCTTCACCGAATCGAGCGCGGATTTGGAGCGCACCACCCGCGGGAACGCCTCGTGCGCGGCGGTGAACGCCTCCAGCACGAGGTCGTGGCGGGCACGCAGGTGCGAGCGCTCATGGCTGACGATGGCGGTGAGCTCCGCATCGGACAGATTGGTCACGGTGCCCTGGGAGAGCACCACGCGCTGGCGGATGCCCGGCAGACAGTAGGCGATCGGCTCGGCGGCGGCCAGCACCCGGATATCCGCGGCCTTGCGCTGCACGCTGGGCTGATCGAGCAGGTCGACCAGCATGCGATGGCGGGCGCGGCGGCGGCGGGTGTGGATGCCGACGCGGATCACCGACCAGATGAGCCGACCGCCGATCATGAGGGTCAGCGCGAAGACGGTGACATAGGCCAGCCACAGCGGCAGCCCCAGCACATCGATCTCGGCGTAGGGCGAGGTGGTGGGCCGCCCGTCCGGGCCCGGCACCAGCAGTCGGCTGGCGATGGCCAGCCCGGAGCCGAAGGCGCTGAGCACGGCGGCCAGCGCGATGGCCTGCCAGAGCACCAGTGCCGCACGGGGATTGCGATACGGCCAGGTGGCTCTGCTGAGCAGCGCCGGAGCCGGTCCCGCCAGAAACAACGCGAGACCGGCGAAAACCGGCGCGGTTACATCCATTCCTCAGCTCACTACGTTGTGGGGGCTAGGCGCCGAGGCAGGTGCGGCGATCAGACTCCCGTATCGTCGGTCGGCTTCCTGCGTGCTGCCTCGTTCGCTTCGAGCTTAGCGAGTGCGTCCCGCAATGCGGCAGCCTCATCCTTGCCGACCTGTTCGACGAAGTGTACGAGAGCCGCGCGGCGGCTGCCTACTTCGTCGGCCTGCTGCAATGCGTCCACCATGAGCGAGGCCACGAGTTCGTCGCGAGTATGCACGGGGGCGTAGCGGTGTGCGCGGTCGTCGCGCTGCTGCACCACCAGGCTCTTCTTCGCCAATCGCTGGAGCACCGTCATCACCGTGGTGTACGCGAGTTCGCGGCGCTGTGCGAGAGCTTCGTGGACTTGCCGCACCGTTTGTGGTTCATCGGCCGACCACAGTTGGTCCATGACCGCTTTCTCGAGTTCACCAAGACCTGCCATTCCCCAATTCTACGGAGTCAACGACGCGCACGCGTACTACAGGTTGTCGTAACCGGGTGATAGCCGGTGTGGTATTGGTCATACCGGCTCGCCCTGTGTCGCACCGCGTCCCATGCACACGACGGCGCCGAACTACTGGCATTACGGCTTCGAGCATTGCATTCTCTAACTAGGTAAGCCTAACCTATCTTTTCGATTCGGCCTGTTTGTTCACGGAGGAGGAGGTTCGCGTGCCCGAACCCATGACCGTATGCCCGCTGCGTGATTCCCAGCTCGTCTTCGAGCGGACCTGCGCTCGGCTGCGCGCCCTGCAACCGGAACACCCGCGTGTCTACGCCGTGGCGGCCATGGCCGATCAGGGCAAGCGGCGCTGGTGGCGCCTGACCGACGGTGTTCGCGAGGGCCGCATCGAACTCATGTACCGCCGCCACGCCGCCGAGATGACGAACGCCGACATCGCCGCCGAGGTCGTCGCCACCGCCCTCATCCATGCCGTGGTCGGCCGGGTGGTGGCCCTGCTGGTGGCCGAGGGTCGCGCCTGGGATCCGGGTCTGGAGAACCTCTGGATCCACACCGACAACGACGGCGGCATCGACTGGGCGGGCTTGGCCGACACCACGATTCGCGTCATCGACGGCGACCGTCTGGACGGCGAGCCCGGCGTGGTCACCCTGCCCTGTGAGCGCGCCATGTACGTCTGGCTCGCGCATCGCCTGGAGCCCGCCCTCGACCTGATCCAACAGGTCATCTCCCGCTGCGCGGCCCTGCCCGCCCGCCGCTTCTGGAGCCTGGTCGGCGAATCCATCGTCGGCGCGGCCACCTATGTCCCGGCCCTGGCCAACACCTCCTCGACCGATGGCGCCCGCCGCGGCCAACAGCTCCTGGCCGCTCTCGAGGAACGCGGACTTCCGGTCCGCAGAACCTGTTTCGTCCGTTAGCCCCCCGCGGGTCGGTCGGCGAGGTGGGCGCGGATGAGCGCGGCGACCCGATGCGGGTGTGCCGTCATGACGAGATGGCCGGACGGGCGGACGACGCGGTGATGTCCCCCGAGTTGCCGGGCCAGCGCGCGGTGCCGCCGCGGCCAGCCGGAGAGCCGGTGGCGCTGCGCCGTGACCACGAGCGACCGCGCGGTCGGGAGCGGCGTGTGACGGCGCAGGTCGAGTAGGTCGGCGGCCCAGCGCGGGTAGGCGTTCCATTCGGTGAGGCACCGGTCGATGAAGTCGCCGTCGCGCAGTGCCGCGACGACCGCGTCCACGTGCTCCGGCGGCAGCGCCGGGTCCAGCCACCGTTGCCCCCGGCCCAGCAGCGCCGCCGCCAACCGGGTGCGCGCGGCGCGGCGGGTCGGCCGGAGTGCTCGTCCAGCAAGGGGTTCGGCGTATCGCCGGGGGCGGCCCTCGACACTGGGGTCCAGCAGCACCAGGCCGTGCGCGTATCCGGGATGTGAGCGGGCGTACGCCTCGGCGACGAACGCGCCCATCGAATGCGCGACCAGGTCGACCGGTTCGTCCCCGTGCTGTCGCACGAGCCGATGCACTGCGGCCACCTCGTCGGCCAGCTCACCCGGCTGGCCGCGGCGGGCATGTCGGACGGGGAGGTCGGGTCCCAGGGCGCGGATCAGTGGCTGCCACTGTGCGGGCAGGTCGCCGAGCCCGCCGACCAGCAGGATCATGTCCGACCGCACCACCGGTGCGAACAAGCGAACACCGCGCCCGCCAACGCAAGCCCGTATCCGACCGCCAGCAGTTCGGTGCGCTGGACGACGCCGAGCCATGCCCCGGAGCGGCTTTCGTCGAGACCGACGGTCACCACGATCCACCCTGTCGCCCCGACCGAGCACGCGGCGGCGAGCAGTGCCGACAGCGGGACCCAGCGGGGACGCAGCGGCCGCAGTGCGACGGCGAGGAAGACCAGAAAGGCGAGCGCGGCGGCGTTGGCCACCGTACTGCTGACCATGTGCAGCGTATGGGTCAGTGAGACATCGCCGGTGGCCTCGGCCGCGGCGCAGACGGGGTGGCGGCTGGCGCCGCATTCCAGCGGCAGTAAGACGTCCGCGACGGTTCCGACGCCGAATACACCGAGCGCGGCCGCCGCGTACCGGCCGGGACGTGCCAGCGCGCGGCCCCCCGGACCGGCCGATCAGCACCGCCGCCACGGCCGCGATTCCGACCGCCAGATCCGCGGCCCGGTAGAGCACGGCGTGGGGAGCGTCGTCGGCGGCCAGTTCGCTTACATACGACTTGGTGGCGCTGAGTTCCGGGTCGAGGACGAAAGCGGTGATCCACAGGTTGTAGCCGAGTCCCGCGGCGATCAGCAGTACCCCGGCGACGCGGGCGGTCATGCGGCTGCCCGCGGGGTGGCGCGAAGGCGTGGGCATGGACGGTTCCTGTTCTCGCGGATATCGATCCGAGCGGCGAACACGAGAGTAGCCGCACGATAGCCAGGGCGGAGTGGGGATGAATGCGCGGTCGACTACCCCGACGACCGGTTTCGCCGTACCTCCCGCACCCGCCAGCGGCGCTCGACACCACCGCGAGAGCGGCGTGTTCGAGCCCTCTACCTGCACTGTTCCAATTCTGCAATACTATGACCCGTGAGTGAGCGTATGGAGCGGTTTCTGCGGTGGCGCGACGAGGTGGCGAGCGGTGACAGCGAGCGCGCCATCGCGGCGCGCATGGGCATCGGCAACAACCGGGTCGGCCGCCATCTGCGCGAGAGCGATCCACCGGTCGCCGAAACCGTCATCGACTTCGCTCGCGCCTATGGCGTGAATCCGGTCGACGGCCTCGTCGCGGCGGGGTTGCTGACCCGCGACGAGGCGCTGCGCGCGGCGGCCAGCGAACCGCTGCGGACCGCGTCGCCCCTGCAATTGCTCGAGGAACTGACCCGACGGGAGAAGGAACGGTTGCACGCGGAGCGCGAAACCGACGAAGCGCCGGCCGTGAAGCGGCGGCGCTGGCGCCGTGATCTCGGCGAAGGGCTGCTCACATGAACGCCGGAATCATCGAATACCTCATCGCCTGCGTCATCGCCCTGTGCACCATCGCGCTGCGCCTCACCGTCTGGCGGGCGCGGCCGGGCTCGCGGCCGTTCACCATCGCGTTGACCCTGCTGCTGCCCGGTATCGTGCTGCGGCATCCGCTGCTACTCGAAAGGGACTGGCTGCCACAGGGTTCCATCGCCGGCACCTATCTGACCAACTTCACCGACCTGGTCGGCGACCTGTTGATCGTCGCCGCCGGCGCGTACCTGTTCACGGTGGTGGCGCGCGCGTGGGGTCGGGAGGAGTTGCGGCCCTGGATCACCCGCGCCTTCACGGCTGGGGCGGTGGCGATGCTGGTGCTCTGGGCGGTCTCCGACGCGCCCCGAACGCAGACGAAGTACGTCGGGTATCTGGGCGGGTCGGCGCAGGCGTACTCGTACCTGGCGGCGTCGCTCGTTCTCGTCGCGAATCTGGCCGTGCTGCTCTCGGTGGCCGTGGCGCGCTTGCCGCGCGGTCTGCGGCTGTCGCTGCTCCCGCTCGGGCTCGCCGCCCTGCTGGGAGTGACCGAGAGTCTGCTGCGCATCGGCAGCCACGCCGCACCCGATGTCTTCGCCGACCCGCGCGACATCGTCGGATGGCAGTTGTCGGTGGCGATGATCCTGCTGTACTCGCTCTCCGGCCTGATCGGGCACGTCGCCTACGGGCGGGTGGTCGCCGAATCCGAGCGCTCCGCGCACTGATCCGCCTGGTTGCAATAGTCACACAATCTGTTGCAAAAATGGGTTGCACTGATGTTCGGCTTTCCGGAGCATGGTGGTTGAAAGGATGGTTTCGATACACATGCGACGAATACGATTCCCGGAACTCGGACTACCCGGCCGGGTGGAGTACCTCCGTGTCGACGAGCAGTCGGGCGAACTGCTGGATCGACGGGAAATCAGCGCCCGCGGCACGGTCGAGGTCCCCGACGACGCGATGCTCACGTACGCCGCCGACCACTGCCCGCCCGCCGATCTCGCTCGGGTCAGCCGCGACGCCTTCGCGACCATGATGCTGACCGGCGTCGACGACGAATTGCTCGGCGTGGTGGGCACCATGGCCAACGTCCAGCACCTGGAACTGTGCGGGGATTTCACCGACACCGGAACACGCGCGTTGGCCTGGACCGCGGATATGTTCGCGCTCGAACTGGACTCGCCGCATATCGGCCCCGACCTTCATCTGCCGGGCGGGACCATCTGCCTGATCGCGATGCGCGGCGACCGCCTCGACGACCGCGTGTTCGACCTCGTCGCCGCGCGGCAGCCCTTCTCGGTGGAGGTCGCCGGCGCCGCGATCACCGGCGCCGGGCTGGGTGCGCTGGCCGCGGTACCGGAACTGGAGGAGGTGCGGCTCAGCGGTCGCAACCTGCGGGCCGCACATCTCACCGCCTTGGCGGCGACGGCTGTCACCGCACTGTCGATCGAGCCGGACCGGATCGACCCGAAGTGGGCCGACGCCATCCTCGGCCTGCCCGGGCTGCGCACCGTCGAGGTGGGTCAGCTCGATCCCGAGCCACTGTCGTCGGACGCCGTCGCGCGGCTGCTCGCCGCGGGCTTGGAGGTCAACGGCATTCGGGCCGGGGCGGCGGAGCTCGCGGCGACCGCGGCGGAACTGGCCGTCGGTGACGATCATCCCGACGACGCGGAGCCGGACCGGACGATGCGGGCCGCGTTGCGGCCGGTCGACGACGAAGCCGAATTCGACGCCCTGTTGGCCGGTGACGCACCGGTGTTGGTGCAGTTGACCGCGACCTGGTGTGGGCCGTGCAAACAATTGCGGCCTGTGCTGGAGGGGGTGCTGTCCGGCTTCGAGGGGCGCATCACCGGTGTGGTCGTGGACATCGACCGAGCGCCGTGGGTCGAGCGGTTCGACTTCCGCAGCGTGCCTGCCGTCCTCGCGTTCGCGGGTGGTCGCGAGATGGTGCGGTTCGTCGGCGTCCGTTCGGCCGCGGACATCACGGCCCTGCTCACGGCCACCGTCGGACTCGATCGGGTTTGACGCGGGGCGGGACCGGCCGCCGGATATGTCTTGATGTTGCAATAGTCACGCGCGATGTTGCAATATCGCATTGCGAAATGTGTTTCAGAATTGGGACAATAGTTCTTGTGAATGAAACACAGTGGCCATCGGGCCGACATGAAGCGACCGACAGGGCACGCCGCCGCCAACCGCTACTGCTGGCCGCGCTAGCGGCCACCGGTGTGGTGGTCGGGCAGGCGATCGGTGCGGGTGCGGTCGCGGCCGATCCCGCATCGGCGGATGCCCCCGGTGCGGGAACATCCGCAACGAATACGCCTGGCGACGGCGGTAAACCCCGCGAGAGGCCCGCGACCGACGCGCAGGTTCCCGATCGAAAGGTTCCTGATCAGAAGGGTCCCGACCAGCAGGTTCCTGATCGGCAGGGCGTCGACCAGCGGGGCTTCGACAAGGACGGCTACAACAGGGACGGCTACGACAAGGACGGTTTCGATCGACGCGGATTCGACCGCCACGGCTATGACCGATTCGGCTACGACCGCAAGGGTTTCGATCGCAACGGGTTCGACCGCGCCGGTTACGACCG
>NZ_JASCXP010000388.1:0-7061 GCF_030010695.1 Nocardia sp. CC201C | reverse complement strand
CCCGCGGTCGGGGGGGCGCCCCCTCGCCTGTGTATCGCGGGTGTTCCGTCGTACCGTGGGATCGTTCCCCCGGCGAAAGGTGTATCGCGGAATGAAGAGCACTCGGATCGTCCTGGCCTCCCGGCCCACCGGCATGCCCACCGAAGAGAACTTCCGCACCGAGACGGTGGAGTTGGATCCGCCCGGGCCGGGCGAAGCCCTGCTTCAGACGCTGTATCTCTCGCTCGACCCGTACATGCGGGGGCGCATGAGCGATGCACCCTCGTACGCGCCACCGGTGGGTATCGGCGAGACCATGGTCGGCGCGACGGTGTCGCGGGTGCTCGAATCCGCCGATCCCGCAGTGCGATCCGGTGACTACGTGCTCGGATACGGTGGCTGGCAAACGCATTCGGTGGAGCGGGTGAAGCACCTGCGCAAGCTCGACCCGGAAGCCGCACCGCTCACCACCGCGCTCGGCGTCCTGGGCATGCCCGGATTCACCGCCTACTCGGGGTTGCTCACCATCGGCCGTCCCCAACCGGGTGAGACGGTGGTGGTCGCCGCCGCCACCGGGCCGGTCGGGGCCACGGTCGGGCAGATCGCCAAGATCAAGGGGGCGCGGGCGGTCGGGATCGCGGGCGGGCCGCGGAAGGTTGCGCTACTGCGTGACCATTTCGGTTTCGACGCCGCGATCGATCATCGGGCACCCGATTTCGTGGAGCAGTTGGCCGCCGCTACCCCGGACGGTATCGACGTCTACTTCGAGAATGTCGGTGGTGCGGTCTTCGATGCAGTCCTGCCGCGTCTCAACGGGTTCGCCCGAATTCCAGTGTGTGGGTTGATCGCTCAGTACAACGCGTCGTCGCTGCCGCCGGGGCCGGATCGGATGGGGCTGCTGATGTCGCTGGTGTTGCGGAAGTCGTTGACGGTGCGGGGGTTTATTCAGACGGAGTTCTCGGGGCAGTTCGGGGAGTTCTATTCCGAGGTTTCGGGGTGGGTTCGGGAGGGGCGGGTTGCTTATCTCGAGGATGTGGTCGAGGGGTTGGGGAGTGTGGTGGGGGCGTTTCAGGGGTTGTTGAGCGGGAGGAATGTGGGGAAGGTTGTGGTGCGGGTTGGGGAGTGATTGTTCGGCAGTAGGTTTCGGCCTTGTCCATGTGTTGAGGTGTCGGCGGTCGTGTCGCGTCTGGGGTGTTGCCGCAGAGATGTGAAGAGATGAGTGTGGTGGCGTTGGGTGTCTTACCTGGCTTGCGCTGACGCCGGGTCGGGTGCCGCGCGCTTCTATCCCAGCCGACGGACTGGCTGGGGTTGCGTTCTCGAGATGGTTGTTACCGGGGTGGTTGTTATTGGCGTAAGTGATCGCCTCGGGACGGGTCCGGCCGCTGGGCGTGATGCGGGGGCACCGTGCGGGCGTGATGATCTGAGCGGTCGTGGTGGTCGGTGGCGTTTCGGTCGATCCGTCGCGGGAACGGGCGATCACACGCACCCGCACCCTGTCGACCCAACGGCGGAGGCATCGGCCGATCGACGGCCGAGGGCTTCGGCTGGCTGAGCGTCGGGGGCGTCTGCTGCCCCTTCGTTCGAGGCATCGGAGGGCCGCTCACCGGGGGCGCCGGGTGACCCAACGACGGAGGCGTCGGCTCGCCGACCACCGGACACGCCGGCCGACCCGACACCGGCGACGACGGCCGACCCACCACCGAAGGCGACGGCCGACCCGACACCGGCGACGACGGCCGACCCACCACCGAAGGCGACGGCCGACCCGACACCGGCTGACTCAGTGTTGGAGGTGTCGGTTGGCCGAC
Organism: Nocardia sp. CC201C; assembly: GCF_030010695.1. Classification (NCBI taxonomy): domain Bacteria; kingdom Bacillati; phylum Actinomycetota; class Actinomycetes; order Mycobacteriales; family Nocardiaceae; genus Nocardia; species Nocardia sp. CC201C. Next base: position 5,274 of record NZ_JASCXP010000388.1, on the reverse strand, counting down.
CACCGAGGGCGTCGACCGTGCGAGCGCAGCGGACATCGGCTGGCCGAGCATTGGGGATGCCGATTGGCTGAGCGTCGGCGGCGACTGCCCACCCGAGGCACCGGTGAGCCACTGCTCCGGATGATGATGCAGATTCACCCGAGGAATCCGCCCCGGATCGATCCGCGTCGGCGGCGCCCACACGACACGACCCGGATACCGGCCACTGCCGACACCACCGCCACGGTTGCCGCCGCCACCGAGGCCGCCGCCGATACCGCCGATGCTGCCGCCGCCGATATTGCCGCTGCGGCTGCCGCTGCTGCCGTCGTCGCTGCCGCTGCTGTTGCCGCCGTTGCCGTTGCCGTTGCTGTTGCCGCCGCTGCCGCTGCGGTTGCTGTTGCTGTTGCTGTTGCCACCGGCGATGCCGTGGCTGTAGCCGCCGCGTCCGAGGGTGGCCCACCCCGTCGGATCCTCGACATCCTCGGGAATCTGAGCATGACAGCGATCGCACACCAACGTCAGGTTCTCGATATCGGTACGACCACCCCGCAACCACGGCACCATATGATGCACCGCACACATCGTCGCCGGAGCCTCACACCCCGGACGCGTACACCCCCGATCAGCGGCGATACACGCCAACCGCTGCCACGACGACGCCAACCGATACCTCCCCCGCCCCAAATGCAGGGGCAAACCCTTACCGTCGAACAACATCAACAACGGATACGCGCCCTCGGCCATCCGCAACGCATCCCGGACCGACATCACCGACCCCGATGCGGTGTGGGCGTACCCGGCCCCGGCCTGCAAGTCGGTGAGACTCATCGTCAACACCACCGACACCGGCACACCCCGATGAGACCCCAGGTTCTCCGGACCACCCCCGGCGGCGAGGAACGCTTTCACCGCGTCGTGGTTACGCTGCCCGGCACTACGCCGATCCCGCCGCGCCGCCACCTCCATGAGATCCTTGTCGACCGCACCCGGCCCCATCCGGGGACTGTCGGGATCCTCGGGATTGCACATCCCCGGCCGCGCCCACTTCGCCAACACCACATCCAACAACGCCCGCAACTGCGGATCCAGCACGCCCTTGATCTCGCTCATGCCGTCCACGCGTTGTTTGCCCACCCAGAGCTCGCGGCGGCGAGCCCGGTCGTCGTCGCTGGTGAGGACCCCGTCCGGGTCCAGACACGACAACAGCACGTGCCCGACCTTGCTCACATACTCCGGCGGCATCTGCACCGCCGCCCGAGCCAACTGCTGTTCGGCCTCGGCCCGCGTCTCGACAGGCACCGCGGCCGGGATGCGGTCCATCACCCGCATGATCACCCGCGCATGCTCCGGCGACACCACACCCTCGGCCTGCAACGCCGCGGTGGTCGGCAACAACGCCGGACCCGGTACTCCACAGAACGACCGCGGCCGCAACGACGCCGACGCGCGTACCCGCGCTCCGGCCTCGGCGGCCGACAGGCGCAGCACATCGATCAGATACCCGCGCATCCCCTTGGCCCCGGCACGCTCCCACAGATGCCTGGACTCGACTTCGGCGATCATGCGGTGCGACAGTGCCGCCATCCGACAACGGACGGATTCCATCTCCCGCATGACGTCCACGAGAGCTGTGTCGGACAGTCCGGTGAGATCGGTCGCGAGCAGGGCGTCCATCGCCGCCGACAGACCGGCCGCGGTATCACCGCCTCGCGTTTCCCCCTCCGGAATCATGCACCAATTCTACCGCTAAATCCATTGCAGCAGAAGCGAAAACAGCATCTGACCTGCACGTCTTCACATACGAATTGCCCGTTTAGGGTTCGGTGCCGACCGCTTTTGCGACTCCCGTCGCGAATACCCGGCCAGCGTTTCCCGGCGGCACTACCATCGGCGGGTGTGCACCCGTTTCGCCGCACCCTGACGCGTCTTCTCGAGGCTCGTTTCCCGCTGCTCTATATCGAAACGTACGAGGAACAGCGGGTTCTCGGCGAGATTCGCTCCGCCGTGGAGGAATTGGAGCCGTCTCGGGCGCTGTGGCACTGGACGACTACGGAGGGAATGCGGCGGTCGGGTGGGCTGACCGAGCGCAATACCCGGGAACCAGCGCAGATGTTGCAAGGGATTCGGCGGGTGGTGGAGTATGCCGTGTTCGTCTGTACCGATCTGCATGCCTTTCTCGGCGATGATGAGCGTCCGGCCGATCCTCAGGTGGTGCGGGCGCTACGAGATCTGGTGCGGGACTTCCGATCCGGTGAAGCGGCACGAACAGTGATCGTGGTCGCCCCGATGCTGCGGATACCGGCGGAGTTGCAGCGGGATGTCACCGTGGTGGATTTCCCGCTGCCGACGGCGGCGGAGATCGGTGAGTTGCTGGACAGCATGGGGGCAGACGGAACCGCCGTTCTCGATGAGGCAGTGCGCGACAGGCTCGCCACGGCGGCGGTCGGGATGACGCTCATCGAGGCCGAACGGGCGTTCACGCTGGCCATGGTGGACGGTGGTATCGCGGAGTCGGCGGTGGACATCGTGCTCGAGGGGAAAGCACAGGCTGTGCGCAGATCCGTTGGGCTGGAGCTGGTTCGGACCGATATGCGGTTCGAGCACGTGGGTGGGCTCGCGAACCTCGAGGCGTGGCTGCTGAGTCGTCGCGACTGTTGGCGCGCCGAGGCCGCCGATTACGGGCTGCCCGCGCCCAAGGGGGTGTTCCTCGCCGGTGTGCCCGGGTGCGGGAAGTCCTCGATCGCCAAGGCGACGGCCGGCGAGTGGGGGCTGCCACTCATCCGCTGGGACTTCGGCCGCGCGTGCGATGGATCAGTGGGTGACCGCGCTGTGCGCGCGTCCCTCTCCACGGTCGAGGGCACCGCGCCCTGCGTACTCTGGGTGAGCGGTATCGATCAGATGATAACCGGCGAGAACGGTGCTCGCACTGCGGTTTTCGACGCCTTTCTCGCATGGTTGAGCGAGAAGACCCACCCGGTGTTCGTGATCGCCACTGCGGACAGAATCGACGGTCTACCCCAGGATCTCCTCTGCGGGAGCCACTTCGACCAGACGTTCTTCGTCGACCTCCCGAATTCGGCCGCACGCACATCCATCTGGCGCATTCATCTCGAGCGTCGTCTCATCGGCCCCGCCGCAGGGCTGTCGCTCTCCCCTCCCCTGCTCCGCGACCTATCCGAAGCATCCGAGGGCTTCTCCGGCCAACAGATCGAACAGTGCGTCGTCACTGGGCTTTTCGATGCCTACTCCGGCCGCCGCCCGCTGGCGGCGGCCGATCTGATTCGGGCCGTGGAAGGCACCGTCGCGATGTCCGCCCGGAGCGGGGACGAACTCACCACGTGGCGGGAATGGGCGAAGCGGCACGCCGCACCCGCCGCACTGCCCGTCCGATGACGTGCGCACGCACCGGCCCCCTCCTCATCGGTCCTGCTCGAAGTAACCGGTACGAAGGGGGCCGGGCGGCCGTACCGCGATCCGTTCAGGGGTGCACTGTGGCTGTTCGGATCGCCGGGACCCGCCGGGTAGGCGATGGCGGGCGGCACGATGGTGCGGTCGACCGCTGTGGGCCGACCGTGGTTCTCACGCGGGAGTGCCGGACCAGCGGGCGGCCAGGGCATCCGTTCCGGATTGCGTGAGCGAACCGAGAATGCGCAGGCGAGCGACGCCGCCGTCCGGATAGATGTCCAGCCTGGCATGCGTGGCGGGCCGTTTGGCCTCGGCTGCCACCCGGAAACGGTGCGGGGTGTCGGGCTGCACGGCTGTTCGGGGCAGCAATTCGAACCAGTCGGCGGAGTCGGCGGGGGGCAGCGGGTCGTCGCCGGCGTGGTCGATGCCGAGCAGCCGCACCTCGCCGGGAGCGTTGAACATCAGGTTGGTGGTGTCCAACTCGATGAGCTCGGGCGTGCCCTGGGCGGCCAGACGAATGACGGCCCAGTCGTTGCCGTCATCGCGGCGGCGAGCGGTTTCCCAGCCTTCGGCCTGGTTGCGGGCCAGGCCGGGGGCCAGCATATTGTCGGCCGCCGAATAGAACAGGTTGGAGCAGGACAGGGCGCGAGCGCCGTTCTCCAACGCGGCCAGGTCGACGGTGAGGCCCGCGAGCAGGTCGGGGTCGGGGACGACCTCGCCGTGCACGCGCAGCCGGGCCACGCCGCCATCGGGGTGGATGTTCAGGCGGACGTGGGTGAAGATGCGGTCGTCGGAGACCGGGATCTCGTGTTTGGCGTCACCACCCAGCGCGGTGTGGGGAACGATCTCCACCCAGTCGGCAGTGGAATTCAACTGTGCCGCCGAAGGATAGCCCGACACCCGGCAGGCTTCGACGGAGGCGAAGGGCGGGTAGTTGCCCTTGAACCAGGCGGTGTCGACGACGACGCCGCGAATGATGCCGGGCATGCCGAGGCGGATGATCGCCCAGTCGTGGCCGGGGCTGCGACGGCGGCGAGTTTCCCAGCCGTCGTACTCCTGGCCCTTGGGACCGAAGGTTTCCGCGGAGAAGCGAGGCTCCCACGGGTTGATGAGATTCTCGCGCTCCTCGAAGGATTCGTCGCTGGCCGCGACGACACCGGCGCGGTAGCTGCGCAGAGCCAGATCCGGCAGGGTGGTGAAATCCGACATGGTTCTCCTACAGGGGGTTTCGGGTCAGGGGGCGCTCCAGACGGGCTTCGGCGATCCGGGTGGCCAGCCGCTCCAGCAGTGCGCCCGCCTGCGTCATGCAGACCCGCGGATCGGATTCGATATCGGTGAGTGCGAACGCGTCATCGAATCCGTGGCGGCGCAACTGTTCCCGGGACACCAGCCGTTGACCGGACACCGCCAGCACCGGCACTTCGGCGCGCGCGGCCGCCCGCGCCACGCCCATGGGGGCCTTGCCGTGCAGGGTCTGCTCGTCCAGCGAGCCCTCGCCGGTGATCACCAGCCGCGCACCCGCGAGCAGCGCGTCGAAATCCAACTGCTCCAACATGATCTCGATCCCGGGACGCAGGGTGGCGCCGAGGGCGGCGAGGGCCGTGAAACCCACGCCGCCCGCTGCGCCCGCTCCCGGGCGCTCCGCCGCGTTGACGCCAACATCGCGACGGACGATTTCGGCCAGCCGCGCCAATCCGGCGGCCAGCTGGGCTACTTCCTCCGGGCCCGCACCCTTCTGCGGCCCGTACACCTCGGCGGCGCCGCGCGGCCCGAGCAGTGGATTGTCCACGTCGGAGGCGACGACCACCGGCACCCGGATCATGTCCGAGATGTCGATGCGCGCCAGTCGCAGCAGCCCCGCGCCACCCGGCGGCACCGGCTGCCCGT
>NZ_JASCXP010000387.1:0-7071 GCF_030010695.1 Nocardia sp. CC201C | reverse complement strand
CGCGGCAGGAGCGCCCCTCCACGCCGCGCTCGGCGCTGGCCAGGCGGCGGGCGCGCGCGGGCGTGGCGTTCGTGGCTCCGAATGTGGCGGCGGTCGCCGTGTTCCTGCTGTTCCCGCTGGGCTTCTCGCTGTACCTGAGCTTCCACTCCTGGGATCTGTTCTCTCCGCCGCGATTCGTCGGAACGGGGAACTACCGGCGGTTGTTCGCCGATGATCCGCTGTTCTATATCGCGCTGCGGAACACGGCGGTGTTCACGCTGCTCACCCTGCTGCCCACGGTGGTGATCAGTCTGGCCGTGGCCGGGCTGCTCAATCGGACGCTGCCCGGTATCGGCCTGTTCCGCACGCTGGCGTTCCTGCCGCTGGTGGCCTCCACGGTCGCCATGGCCGTGGTGTTCCGGTTCCTCTTCGCCACCGAGGACGGGCTGGTGAACCTCGGGCTCGGGTGGATGGGGCTGGGGCCGGTGCCGTGGCTGACCGATCCGGACTGGGCGCTGGTGTCGCTGAGCATCGTGACCGTGTGGAAGAGCGTGCCGTTCGCCACGGTGATCCTGCTCGCCGCCATGCAGGGCGTGCCCGAAAACCTGTACGAGGCAGCGCGAATCGACGGCGCGGGACCGCTGCGGCGCTTCCGGTCCATCACCCTGCCGCTCATCCGGGGCGCGCTGTCGTTCGTCTTCGTCATCACGGTCATCAACACCGTGCAGGCCTTCGATCAGGCGTACGCTCTCACCGGCGGCAACGGCGGTCCGGAGACCGGCACCTACGTGCTCGGAATCATGCTGTTCCAGAACGCTTTCCGCTTCTACGAGATCGGCTACGCCGCCGCGCTGGCCTGGGTGGTCTTCGCGATGCTGCTGGTGCTCACGATCGTGCAGCTGCGGCTGGCCCGCCGCGGCGAGGGGGAGCGGTGAGCGCGCGGGTGGGCGGCAATATCCGGCGGCGAATCGCCGCGGGCGCGCTCGCCTATCTTGTGCTCGTCGGTGTCGGCTGGTGTGCGCTGGCCCCCATTCTCTGGGCGCTGTCGGCCTCGCTGAAATCCGATGGCGGCGTAGCCGATCCGTCCCCGCTCCCCGCGCATCCGCAGTGGTCCAACTACGCCGAGGTCTTCGAACTCATTCCGTTGGGCCGCATGCTCCTCAACACCGCCGTCTACGCCGCCTGCGTCACCGCCGGCCAGGTGTTCTTCTGCTCACTGGCCGGATACGCCTTCGCCCGCCTGCGGTTCCCCGGCCGCGATGTCCTGTTCGTCTGCTACCTGGCCACGCTGATGGTGCCGCTCACCGTCACCGTCATCCCGCAGTTCATTCTCATGCGCTTCCTCGGCTGGGTGGACACCCCCTGGTCCATGATCGTCCCCGGCCTCTTCGGCAGCGCCTTCGGCACCTATCTCATGCGCCAGTTCTTCGCCACCCTCCCCGGCGAACTGGAGGAGGCCGCCATCCTCGACGGCTGCACCCCCTGGCAGATCTACTGGCGTGTCCTGCTCCCGCACACCCGCCCCGCCCTCATGGTGCTGGCCGTCCTCACCTGGATCACCGTCTGGAACGACTTCCTCTGGCCCCTGATCATGATCCAACGCAATGACTACGCCACCGCCACCCTCGGCCTGGTCCGCCTCCAGGGCCAGTACCACACCAACTGGCCCCTGCTCATGTCCGCCGCCGTCGTCATCCTGCTGCCCCTGATCGCCGTCTACGCCGTGGCCCAGCGTGCCTTCATCCGGGGTATCGCCCTCTCCGGCCTCGGCGGCCGTTGATACCATGGACGTCTAACTTGGATGTACTGGATATCCGAAGGAGACAGCTCATGGGTGCATCGAAGACTCCGATCGAGATCGACGAAGAGGCGCTGGCCATCGCCGCGGAGGTGCTGGGGACCAAGACCAAGAAGGACACCGTCAACGCCGCACTACGTGAGGTCGGCCAGCGGCTGGTCCGGATCAGGGCGCTGGCCCGCCTAGGCGACATGGCCGATCGGGGCGACTTCGATGAATTCCTCGACGACAAGGCGGCATACCGGCGGTGAGCACAGCCCTGTACCTCATCGACACATCCGGACTCTTCCGGATCTTGCAGGACAAGTTGCGACAGGCATGGGTGGACCAGTTGACCGCGGGAGTGATAGCCACCTGTCCGATTGTCGAGCTCGAATTCCTGTACTCGGCTCGCTCACTGGCCGACCGACTCGAGAAGCGCCGTCTACTGCGTGACCTGTTCGCCTGGGTCCCGATGTACGAGCGTGGATACGAACGTGCCGCTGACATACAGCAGCTGATGACGGAACAAGGCACGCATCGCTCGGCGGGGGCCGTGGATCTGCTGGTGGCGGCGACCGCCGAGCATCACAGACTAACGATCCTGTGCGACGACCGCGACTTCGCCACGGTCGCGCGGATAACCGGGCAGCCGGTGGCCTTCGTAGGTGATGTCCGGGGCTGAGCCGCCTTGGAGCTGACCATCCTGCCGAGTTCATCGATTGGCTGTGAACGGAGGTGCCGGAGCACCACCGCGAGAATCGGTGTGCAGGCCCTTTGCGTAGGCCAGCGCGAGGTGTATCGAGACGACCGGCCGATCGGTAGGCGTACGCCAGGTTGCGGCGGGCGATGAGAGTGTTCGGATGTTCCGTTCCACAAGTGTGCTCGGTATCCGCCGGAACGGTGAGCGACAGCTGTCCGGCGGCTGCGGCGTTCGCCAACTGCCTGTTCAGTGCGTCGAGCGCGTCGCCAAGCGGTACAGGTTTCGAATACGCCATCACGGCACCCCCTCGAATCGTTGGCGGCGGCCGGTTCGCGGTCTCGCCTCGTATCGGGTGGTATCGGCGGGCACCGACGAAAACGGCCCTCGGCCGCCCCGGTCCGCCCGCCCGGCTCAGCCCGCCCGGCTCGGTTCCCGGTGATGCGCGCGGGTAGAATCTGCTCTCCGTGAGTCTCACCCTCGGAATCGTCGGCCTGCCCAATGTCGGAAAGTCGACGCTGTTCAATGCGCTGACCCGCAATGACGTGCTCGCGGCGAACTATCCGTTCGCCACCATCGAGCCGAATGTCGGCGTGGTCCCGCTGCCCGACCCGAGGCTCGACCAGCTCGCCGAGATCTTCGGCTCCGAGCGCATCGTGCCCGCCACGGTGTCCTTCGTCGATATCGCGGGCATCGTGAAGGGCGCGTCCGAGGGCGCGGGCCTGGGCAACAAGTTCCTGGCCAATATTCGCGAGGCCGACGCCATCTGCCAGGTGGTGCGCGTATTCGCCGACGATGACGTGGTGCATGTGGACGGCAAGGTCGACCCGCTGTCCGATATCGAGGTCATCGAGACCGAACTCATCCTCGCCGACCTGCAGACTCTGGAGAAGGCGGTGGTGCGCCTCGACAAGGAAGCCAAGGTCAAGAAGGACCGCAAGCCGGTCGCCGACGCCGCCAAGCAGGCCCAGGAGTTCCTCAACGAGGGCAAGACCCTCTTCTCCGTCCGCGACAAGATCGACGGCGAACTCCTGAAGGAACTGTCCCTGCTCACCACCAAGCCGTTCCTCTACGTCTTCAACGCCGACGAATCGGTGCTCACCGACGAGGCCCGCAAGGCCGAACTGAAGGCCGCCGTCGCCCCCGCCGACGCGGTGTTCCTGGACGCCAAGGTCGAGGCCGAGCTCCTCGAACTCGACCCCGAATCCGCCCTGGAACTCCTCGAATCCATCGGCCAAACCGAACCCGGCCTGCACGCCCTGGCCCGCGCCGGCTTCCACACCCTCGGCCTCCAGACCTACCTCACCGCCGGCCCCAAGGAAGCCCGAGCCTGGACCATCCACCAGGGCGACACCGCCCCCAAGGCCGCCGGCGTCATTCACACCGACTTCGAACGCGGCTTCATCAAGGCCGAAATCGTCGCCTTCGCCGACCTGGTCGCGGCGGGCTCCATGGCGGCCGCCAAGTCCGCGGGCAAGGTGCGGATGGAGGGTAAGGACTACGTGATGGCGGATGGGGACGTGGTGGAGTTCCGGTTCAACGTCTGAACGTAGGGGCTACAAGGCGATCGGCAGTCGACGCACATTGAATGCCGTGGCTCGGAGCGAGGCCCGTTGAGCGAGTTCGAGATCCCACGGTGACTGGGGCACTGCGGCGACCACGGTTGGTGGCTGTGTCACTGGGCGAAGCGGGCGATGAGTTCGGTCGAGATCTCGTAGTGGCGTAGGAGAAACGAGCGTTCGTCGAGCTTCTTGCGTCGCAGCCAACCGGTCACCTCCGCGTTGCACTTGCTGGCATTGCACGACCCGCACGCGGGCACGACGTTACCGAGGGTGTAGCGGCCGCCGCGTGAAATGGCCTGCACACAGTCCTTCTGTAGCGGGGTGGCGTGGGCGCCGCAGTACGCGCACCCGCCCCAGCAGGTCTCGAGCGCGTCCCACTGCGGGTCGGTGAGGTCGTGGACGACGCGTGCCATCCGCCGCTTGCGCTTGCGCGCGGCTCGAACCTGTCTGCTACCGCCGGACGGCATAGGTGCTGAGACTACGCGCCGCGGTGGCCGATCGGTCGGAAGCCGGGGTGTGCTGCGGTCATCGAGTGGGTCGAACGGGTGTGGTGAGCGGGTCCGGGCCTGTAAGACGTTGGTGCACATGCGTGAGCAGTCGGCGGCGGTCATGGTGGTCGCACCGGACAGCCCGCCTTCGATGATCCGATCTGACGCCACCGGTTCGCCTCGGGGCCTGAGCGCTTCTCAGACGATCTGAAGCTGTGCTAGCTGGTTATCGAGCCTGCGGGCGGCAGTTGAACCGGGAGCACGGATATGAACCAGGTTTCGGGCATCGAGTAGCTGGCTGGACAGTCGCGCTGATCCGTTGTCGACGTCGACCTCCGCGCCTGTCAAGATCGACTCGATTCCAGCATCCAATTGCCCGGCATCGACATAGATCGTGCCGAGCAGGATATGCGAGGCGGCACGATCTCGAACCGCCTGAAGTCTCAGCGACTCCCTAGCCGCGTCGATAGCGGCTGGCAAGTCGCCGATCTGGCGAAGCGCCTTCGCCCGCATCCGAGCGATGTGCCCCGGCGTGCAGAAGTACGCGAGAGATTCATCGGGCGTCCGTGTAGCGCTCACATCGAAACTGTCTGCGCGAGCCAGAGCCGCTCGTGCATCACCGTGATACTCAGGTCCGGACTTCGCCAATGCCAAAGCCGAAATACCCGCTGCGTGAGCCTGTAGATGCGGATCGCCGGAGCGAGCAGCACGGAACTCTGCGGCGGCGGCCTGGTCGGCAGCCTCGATCGGCTTGCCAACTTCCTCGGTCATACCCGACCACTCAGCGAGAGCCATAGCGCTTGCTGCGTAGTCGCGAGCCTCGTCGGCCACGTCGCGAGCCTTCTCGAAATGATCTTCGGCCGACTCCTTACGGCCGAGGTCGAACAGTTGCCATCCCGCAGACGTACTCGCCTTGCTTCGCAACGACATAAGGCGCGACGCGAGCGGCCCCTTATAGCCCCTGAGTAAGGCTTCGGTGATGTCGACCTGTGTCAATGTGGTTCGAATAGCCGCCTGCGGGCCGAGCAAGTCGTCCTGCAACCGCGCGGCGTTCAGGATGGCCTGAACATTGTCCAGGACCGCCCCGTCCACCCGGTTCGGGGAAGCCGCAGCGCGGATGGTTCTTTCCAGCTCATCGGCGTTCAGTGCTGCCACGATCGCTGGCGACGACGCCGTGAGTACGGCGATAGCCCTCAAAAGCTCTCGACGCTGCACCTCGTCAACCTCCTCGCCTCCCCACCCCAAGAGTAGGTCAGCATGAACACTCGTACCAGTTTGCGACGGTTTCGCGGTCGCAGCGCGGGGGTTGTGGAGCCCCAGCTCAGTCGCGGTGACACCGAAGGCCTTTTCGAGCGCCAAGCGGTAGCCCTTCGTAGGCCACATCAGCGTCCCCCGGGCGATTTGTCGGATCTTGTCGGCGTCGTAGCAGCCCTCTTTGCCGGTGATCTCTTCGTAAGCGGCGTTCACCATCGCCGCTACATCGGTCCGCCTCCAGCCTCGTTCCTCCATCAGCCGATCGAATCGGAGGTTCTCCCTTGACTGTTCGCTCATCGGATGCCCTTCCCCACATCTACTCAGAAGGTATCGCGAATCGACACCCCGCGACTTCGTTCGCCTGAACTTGGGGGCCGAAGTTGCGGTTCCGAGACCGCCCCTTGGCGACCAGGCTCGATTTCGCACCCGCCGCCGGGATGAACACCGCGCCGAACGTCCCCGGTGGCGAGTGCTTCCAAGCATTCGCATGAGGGGGTGCCGTGAGTAACGACGAGCCACCAACCTTGCCGCAACGAGCGGTTATGCACGTCGGGTTCGGAAGCGGCCCAGAGCATCTCGCAGTCAGCTACACCGCGCCCGCCGACGTTATCGCGCGGTTCGCCACTGCCTTGCGCCAGTGGAATCCGGACTACCGGATCGAGGTCGAGGACATCGAATCCGGCAGCAACCTGCCGCCTGAACTGCCGACCTGGCGCTTGTTCGCCTGGGACGAGTCGGGCGAGCTGGAATCAAGAGGAACATCTACATAGAAGGAATTACCATGCTACACAACATGATTCGCGTGCTTGTGTGTGCTGCCTCCGTATTCGCGTCCGTCGCACTGAGCACCGGCTCAGCTGCCGCCGTCACGCCGCAGCAGTGTGAGCAGGAGAGCGACGGCGTGGTGCGGTGGGTGCTCAATCCGGACGACCCCACGAAAGCGGTGTGCACGTGCCGGGGCGGCTTCTACGACGGCCAGGATGTGTTCGGATCTCACGTCATCATCGTTGCCGGTGCCCCGATGGCGATAACTTGCACCGGCCTCGAGATTGATGCCTAGGGTTGCCGCTATGACTGGCGAACACGACGAATGCCGGGTAACGATCGATGGGGTAGCTCCTGCCCTGGTGGTGCTGTTCCGAACCGCCGCTCGTATCGCCGCCGAGCATGGGCGCAGCTGGGTAGGCGTGGAGGACATGTTCGCGGCGGTTGTCGCCCACGACGAGGAACACGGCCACCCTCCGGTCTGGTGGCCCCGCGTCGGCAAACCCCGCATCACCCGAGGATGGAAAGGCGGCGTCGGACTCGACG
>NZ_JASCXP010000386.1:0-7113 GCF_030010695.1 Nocardia sp. CC201C | reverse complement strand
ACCACTCGGCGTGGGTGAACCGCTGCCACTCGTCGAAATTCTCCGAGTGCAGGCGCAATACCTCCTGCGATTTGGCGTCCACCTGTTCCTCCAGGGCCGCCCGCTGGGCGCGGATGTCCTCGGCGTCGCCAGGTGGGGCGGAGTATTCGGCTCCGAACAGCTCCCGGGTCTCCGCGGCGAGCGCCTCGGCCTCGGCGAGCAGTTCCTTCGCCTGCGCGTTGCGCTCGTCGCAGCGATCGAGCATGGCGGTGTATTCGGCCAGCATGGCGTCGACCTTGCCGGTGTATTCGATTGTCACACTTCCCCCTTGCTGACTACGGCACTCGCCGGACTGCACCCTTGTCCGCCGACGTCGCCAGAGCGGCGTAGGCGCGCAGGGCGGTGGTGACCGGACGATCGCGGTCGGCGGGCTGCCACGGCCGTTCGGACGCCTCCATTTTCGCGCGCCGCCTGGCCAGTTCGTCCTCGGAAACGAGTAATTCGAGCGCACGGGTATGCACGTCGATACGAATCCGGTCACCGTTCTCGATCAGGCCGATCGCTCCGCCGCTGGCCGCCTCGGGCGAAATATGTCCGATGGACAGACCCGAGGTGCCGCCGGAGAACCGGCCGTCGGTGATGAGCGCGCAGGACTTGCCCAGCCCCGCGCCCTTCAGGAATGCGGTGGGGTGCAGCATCTCCTGCATGCCCGGGCCGCCCGCCGGACCCTCGTAGCGCACCACGACCACGTCACCGGCCTTGATCCGCTTGTTCAGAATGACCGATACGGCTTCCTCCTGGGATTCGACCACCACGGCCGGCCCCTCGAAGGTGAACAGGTCCTCATCGATGCCCGCGGTCTTGAGGATCGCGCCGTCCGGGGCGATATTGCCGCGCAGCACGCACAGCCCGCCCTCCACGGTGTAGGCGTGGGCGATATCGCGGATGCAGCCCTGCTCCTGATCGGTGTCCAGCGACGACCAGCGGTTCTCGGTGGAGAACGGCTCGGTGGTGCGCACCCCGCCCGGTGCGGCGTGGAACAGCTCCACGGCCTCCTCGGATGCCTTGCCGGAGCGGATGTCCCAGGTGTCGAGCCATTCGTCGAACGAGGCGGTGTGCACGGTGGTCACCTCGGTCTCGAGCAGGCCGCCGCGGCGCAGCTCGCCCAGGATGGCCGGAATGCCGCCGGCGCGGTGCACATCCTCCATGTGGTAGTCGGAGTTCGGCGACACCTTGGACAGGCACGGCACCCGCCGCGAGATCTCGTCGATGGTCTCCAGATCGAAGTCGATCTCACCCTCCTGCGCGGCGGCGAGGGTGTGCAGCACCGTGTTGGTGGAGCCGCCCATGGCCACGTCCAGGGCCATGGCATTGCGGAACGCCTTCTCGTTGGCCACGTTTCGCGGCAGCACCGAGGCGTCGTCGTCGCGGTACCAGCGGTTGGCGATATCCACGATGACGCGTCCGGCCCGCTCGAACAGCGCGCGGCGGGCGGCGTGGGTGGCCAGCGTGGAGCCGTTGCCCGGCAGTGCCAGACCCAGCGCCTCGGTGAGGCAGTTCATGGAGTTGGCGGTGAACATGCCGGAGCAGGAGCCGCAGGTCGGGCAGGCGCTGCGCTCGACCTCGGACAGGCCCTCGTCGCTGACGGCGCTGGAGGCGCTGGCCGCGATGGCGGTGATGAGGTCGGTGGGGGCCTGCGCCACGCCGCCGACCACGACGGCCTTACCGGCCTCCATGGGTCCGCCGGAGACGAATACGGCCGGGATGTTGAGCCGCATGGCGGCGTTCAGCATGCCCGGAGTGATCTTGTCGCAGTTGGAGATGCACACCAGTGCGTCGGCGGTGTGGGCATTGGCCATGTATTCCACCGAGTCGGCGATGATCTCGCGCGAGGGCAGCGAGTACAGCATGCCGCCGTGGCCCATGGCGATGCCGTCGTCCACGGCGATGGTGTGGAACTCGCGGGGCACGCCGCCCGCCGCGCGGACCGCCTCGGCCACGATCTCACCGACGTCCTTGAGGTGCACGTGGCCCGGTACGAACTGGGTGTAGGAGTTCGCGATGGCGACGATCGGCTTGCCGAAGTCGGAGTCGGTGAGACCGGTGGCGCGCCAGAGGGCGCGAGCGCCCGCGGCATTGCGTCCGGCGGTGGTGGTGCGTGAGCGAAGCGGTGGCATTGATGGGTCCTCGGGTCTCGTCGCGGTGGGCTGTGGCGACTGCGCCGAATCTGCTTCGGCGGCCAGCCCACGTTACTCCCGCGTTATCAACCCGCCGCGCCCACCGGCAGATTCCGCACCGGTTGTCCAGAAACGCACCGCGTCCGCGGCGGTGCTAGCCCTCGTCCGTGCCCCGCGGTTCGGCGTGTTCCGATTCGGCGTTCTCCGATTCGGCGTCCTCCGGCTCCACGAACGGGTCCGGAATGCGCCCGCCGGAGGCTTCGACCAGATCGCGCAGCCGGTCGTAGCCGACCGCGGGCAGCTTCACCTCGGACTCATCGGCGAGATGCAGCCGCAGGTAGCCGCGGGGCGGGATCCTCAGGCCCTTGACCTCGTCCCAGTCGATGTGCCGTGTGCCGCGCACGGTGCGCAGGTCGAGCCCGTCGGAGGAGATCTTGGTCCGGGTGCGCTCCACCCACACGGCGAGGGCCAGCGGTATCGCGAACAGGATCCACAGCACCTGGGGCCATCCGGCGAACGGGAACAGTGCGCCCAGCGCCACCACGAATACCGCGAGATGGGCGAGCCGCGGTATCGCGATCACGCGCACGCCCGGATCCGCCAACTCCCCGCGCGCGGCGCGCACGAAGGTGCGGATGCGCCCGAAGTCCACTCCGGGCAGCGGGATCTCGTTCCCGTCGGCGAGCGTGGCGTACACGCGGTTGAATCCGGGAATGCGGACGCCGGAGATTTGCTCCCACGGCACCCGGCGGGTCCGGAAGAGCCCGCGCACCTCCAGCCCGTTGCCGCTGACCACGGTTTGCAGCCGCGTCAACCACAGCGGGAAGGTGACTACGAGGGGCACGATGGCGACGGCCAAGATCCACAGCCAGTCGGTGCGGAACCGGATGCTCGGGTAGCCACCCGTGTCCGATCCTTCGGCGGGCGTATGGGACGATCGACCTGGTGGCACGGACTGATGCGGTGATGACACACCCCCATCCTCGCATTGTGGTGATTGAACCCGAACAACCGCTCTGTCTCACATAATGGGACACCATTGGTCAGAAGTTTGACTGAACGGACCACGCGCACTTACCGTCGTGCGCGTGAAACGAATCGAGTTGCTCGTAATCGGCCGGCGCGTCCAGCGCTGAGCCGACGATGTAGCTCCCATACGTCAGCTCGCAGCTGCGACGCGCCACCCTCGAACAGCCATAGGCTGTCGGGGGCTTTTTTGTGTTCAGGCAAGTGTGGTTACGACAAGCAGTAAGGAACCAAGACGGTGAGCGCACCTACCGCCCGGCCCGGGCCCTCGGCCCGCAGGCCCGCGCCTTCGGCTAGTCAGCCGACCGCGGCTACGGCCGCACCATCGAATCGCCGCCAGGTCCCGCCCGAGCGGGTCACCGGCGCGCAGTCGGTCGTCCGATCGCTCGAGGAGCTCGGCGCGGACACGGTATTCGGTATTCCGGGCGGTGCGATCCTTCCCGTCTACGACCCGCTGTTCGACAGCACCAAGGTCCGCCACGTCCTGGTCCGGCACGAGCAGGGCGCGGGTCACGCCGCCACCGGCTACGCGCAGGCCACCGGCAAGGTCGGTGTGTGCATGGCCACATCCGGTCCGGGCGCGACCAACCTGGTCACCCCGATCGCGGACGCCCAGATGGATTCGGTGCCGCTGGTCGCCATCACCGGCCAGGTCGGCCGCGGCCTGATCGGCACCGACGCCTTCCAGGAAGCCGACATCTCCGGCATCACCATGCCGGTCACCAAGCACAACTTCCTGGTCACCGATCCCATCGACATCCCGCGCATCATCGCCGAGGCGTTCCACCTGGCCGCCAGCGGTCGCCCCGGCGCGGTGCTGGTGGACATCCCCAAGGACGTGCTGCAGGCGCAGACCACCTTCAGCTGGCCGCCGGAGATGCGGCTGCCCGGCTACCGTCCGGTCACCAAGCCGCACGGCAAGCAGGTGCGCGAGGCCGCCCGCATGATCATGGAGGCCAAGGCCCCCGTGCTCTACGTCGGCGGCGGCGTGATCAAGGCCGAGGCGTCGGCCGAGCTACTGGAACTGGCCGAGCTGACCGGCATCCCGGTGGTCACCACCCTGATGGCGCGCGGCGCGTTCCCCGACTCGCACCAGCTCAACATGGGCATGCCGGGTATGCACGGCACCGTCGGCGCGGTGGCGGCCTTGCAGCGCTCCGACCTGCTCATCACCCTGGGCGCGCGCTTCGACGACCGCGTCACCGGCCAGCTGGACTCCTTCGCGCCCGGCGCCAAGGTCATCCACGCCGACATCGACCCGGCCGAGATCGGCAAGAACCGGCACGCGGATGTCCCGATCGTGGGCGACTGCCGCGAGGTCATCACCGAACTCATCGACACCCTGAAGGCCGATCCCGCCGCGAGCGCGAATCCGCTGCTGGACCTGTCGGAGTGGTGGACCTACCTGGACGGCGTGCGCAAGCAGTACCCGCTGGGCTGGACCCCGCCGAGCGACGGCTCGCTGTCGCCGGAGTACGTCATCGAGAAGCTGGGCGCGCTCGCCGGACCGGACGCCATCTACTGCGCGGGCGTCGGCCAGCACCAGATGTGGGCCGCCCAGTTCATCAAGTACGAGAAGCCGCGCACCTGGCTGAACTCCGGCGGCCTGGGCACCATGGGCTACGCCGTGCCCGCCGCCATGGGCGCGAAGATGGGCGCACCCGACCGCGAGGTGTGGGCCATCGACGGTGACGGCTGCTTCCAGATGACCAATCAGGAACTGGCCACCTGCGCCGTGGAGGGCGTGCCGATCAAGGTCGCGCTCATCAACAACGGCAACCTGGGCATGGTCCGGCAGTGGCAGACCCTGTTCTACGAACAGCGCTACTCCAACACCGACCTGGGCACCCACACCCTGCGCATCCCCGACTTCGTGAAGCTGGCGGAAGCGTTGGGCTGCTACGGCATTCGCGTGGAGCGGGAGGAGGACGTGGAGGCCGCCATCCGCGAGGCGCAGTCCATCAACGACCGCCCCGTAGTGATCGACTTCATCGTCGGCAAGGACGCCCAGGTGTGGCCGATGGTGGCCGCCGGCACGTCCAATGACGAGATCATGGCCGCCCGTGGCATCCGCCCGCTGTTCGACGACGACGAGTCCGCCGCCGAGCCCGCGGTCATCCACGAGGCCATGTCGCACGAGAAGGCCACGCTCGCGGCGCATGAGCGGGCGACGAAGGAGACCGAGCGATGACCACCACCACCCACACCCTCTCCGTGCTGGTGGAGGACAAGCCGGGCGTGCTCGCGCGCGTGGCGAGTCTGTTCTCGCGCCGCGGCTTCAATATCCAGTCGCTCGCGGTCGGCGGCACCGAGATCCCCGAGATCTCGCGCATGACGATCGTCGTGACGGTGGAGGATCTGCCGCTCGAGCAGGTCACCAAGCAGCTCAACAAGCTGGTCAATGTCATCAAGATCGTCGAGCAGGATCAGGAGAGTTCCGTCGCCCGCGAACTCATCCTGGTCAAGGTGCGCGCCGACGCCAGTGTGCGCACCCAGGTGATCGAGGCCGTGAACCTGTTCCGCGCCAAGGTGATCGACGTCTCGCCGGACGCGCTGACCATCGAGGCCACCGGCACGCGCTCCAAGCTGGACGCGCTGCTGCGCATGATGGAGCCGTACGGCATCCGCGAGATCGTGCAGTCGGGCGTGGTCGCCGTCGGACGCGGACCCAAGTCCATTACCGCGACGCGATAGATTCGTCGGGAATCCCCGCCACAGCGGGGATGAGCCGTCCATCACGGCGACGCGATGAGGCGGTCGGCGTCGCTCCCCGCGAGTGCGGGGATGAGCCAGCGCACAACGTTATCCCCGAATGAGCGGGGACGATTCATCAGAAGGGAACCAACAGTGGCAGTCGAGATGTTCTACGACGATGACGCCGACCTGTCGATCATCCAGGGCAAGAAGGTCGCGGTCATCGGCTACGGCAGCCAGGGCCACGCCCACTCGCTGAGCCTGCGCGACTCCGGCGTCGACGTCCGCGTCGGCCTCGCCGAGGGGTCGAAGTCGCGTCCGAAGGCCGAGGAGGCCGGTCTGACCGTCGGCACCCCCGCCGAGGTCGCCGCCTGGGCCGACGTCATCATGGTGCTGGCCCCCGACACCGCGCAGGCGTCGATCTTCACCAATGACATCGAGCCCAACCTGAAGGACGGCGACGCGCTGTTCTTCGGTCACGGCCTCAACATCCACTTCGGCCTGATCAAGGCTCCGGCCAACGTCACCGTCGCTATGGTCGCCCCCAAGGGCCCGGGCCACCTGGTGCGCCGCCAGTTCGTCGACGGCAAGGGCGTTCCGGCCCTGATCGCGGTCGACCAGGACCCGACCGGCCAGGGCCAGGCGCTCGCGCTGTCCTACGCCAAGGGCATCGGCGGCACCCGCGCGGGTGTCATCAAGACCACCTTCAAGGAAGAGACCGAGACTGACCTGTTCGGTGAGCAGGCCGTGCTGTGCGGTGGCACCGAGGAACTGGTCAAGACCGGTTTCGAGGTCATGGTCGAGGCCGGTTACGCGCCGGAGATGGCCTACTTCGAGGTGCTGCACGAGCTGAAACTGATCGTCGACCTCATGTACGAGGGCGGCATCGCCCGCATGAACTACTCGGTCTCCGACACCGCCGAGTTCGGTGGCTACCTGTCGGGTCCGCGGGTCATCGACGCGGGCACCAAGGAGCGCATGAAGGAGATCCTGAAGGACATTCAGGACGGCACCTTCGTCAAGCGCCTGGTCGCCAATGTCGAGGGCGGCAACAAGGAGCTCGAGGGTCTGCGCAAGCAGAACGCCGAGCACCCGATCGAGGTCACCGGCGCCAAGCTGCGCGGCCTGATGAGCTGGGTCGACCGGCCGATCACCGAGACCGCGTAAGGTCTTTCGCCGACACGGAAAAGGCCCCGCTCCCGCGCGCGGGGGGCCGGCCGTTTGCGTTCCGTGCGAG
>NZ_JASCXP010000385.1:0-7136 GCF_030010695.1 Nocardia sp. CC201C | reverse complement strand
CGCAGCCCGGCGTTGGTGAGGGTGGTTCGGGCGCGTTCGGCATCGGCGGGCTTGACGAAGATGTCGACATCGTGGTCGGTGGCCGGTCCGCCGCGCGCGTACACCGCGCAGCCGCCCGCGACGGCGAACGGCACCCCGTCCTCCAACAGGGTGTTCACCACACGCGTGAGCGTGTCGAGCAGGCGGTGCAGGGCGACGACCATATTCGGGACCTACCCGGCGGGCGCGCGGTCAATCATGGTCGCGGGGCTCGTCGGCGGCGCGCAGCGAGCGGGTGGCGGGACCCTCCAGCAGCGCGCCGTCGTGCCGGAATCGCGACCCGTGCAGCGGGCAGTCCCACGACATCTCGGCATCGTTCCAGGTGAGAATGCCGCCCAGATGCGGGCACACCGCGGACACCCGGTGGGTGGCGCCGAAGGCGGTGCACACCCCGACGGGCGCGAGCCCGCTGCGCTCCACCCGGCCCTCGCCGTCGGCGGGCGGCCCGTCGCGGCGCAGCGCGTCGCGGATGCCGAAACCCAGCCAGCCGAAGGAAAGCTGGAGTGCGACAGCGCCATTGGCCTTCATAGCGGTCAGCGCGCCCGCGAGCTCGCGCGGCTGCCAACTGGCGAAGGTGTCCGCCCAGTGCGGCGGCTTGCCGGTCAGGCGGCCCACCAGCGCGCGGGCGGCCGCGACGCCGTTGGTCAGGCCCCACTTGGCGAATCCGGTGGCCACCAGCACCCGGTCGTTCCAGGGCAGCAGCGGTCCGACATAGGGCAGTTCGGCGATCGGATGGTAGTCCTGGGCCGACCATCGGAAGACCGGCTCGGCCCCGGGGAAATGGCGCTGGGTCCAGCGCACCACGTCGTCGGCGTGGGCGCGCGCCCGCTCGGTGCGGCCCACCCCGTGCCCGGTGCCGCCGACGAGCAGCAGGTCGCCGCGATCGGTGGCGATGGGGCGCAGGGTGCGCACGGGGGCGTCCGCGCTGATGTACATGCCGGTCGGGAAGTCGCCCGGCACGGTGAAGGCGGCGGCGTAGGAGCGCTGCGGCTCGAGCCGGGCGAAGAAGCCGCCGCGGTCCAGAATCGGCGTGCCGGTGGCCAGTACGACGGTGTGCGCGCTGAGGTCGCCGTGCTCGGTGTCCAGAATCTGGCGGTCGCCCTCGCGGCGCAGCCCGCGCACCCGGGTGTGCTCGAAGACGGGCACGCCCCGGGCCGCGAGATCGCGGGCGAGCGCGGCGATGGCGTCCATCGCGTCGAACTGCGCCTGCCCGTCCAGCCGTACCGCGCCGCAGTGCGGGAACGGGACGTCCAGGTCGGTGACGAATTCCGTGGGCAGGCCCGCCGTGCGGGTGGCCTCCAGTTCCGCGCGCAGGATCGGCACCGCCCGCTCGGTCTGGGCGTAGGTGTAGGCCGGGGCGGTCTGCACCGGGATGTCGTGATCGGCGCAGTAGCGCAGCAACCACTGTTTGGCCTCGCGATTGGCGTCCAGGTAGGCGCGCAGCACGCGATCGTCGTGGACGGTGCGAATGCGACTGGCCCGGGTGGCCTGCAGCAGGCTGATCTTCCCGGTGGTGTGGCCGGTGGTCACGCCACCGAGCCGGTCGGCCTCGAGGACCGCCACCTCGACCCCCTCCTCGGCCAGCAGCAGCGCCGTCACCAGCCCGGTGATGCCGCCGCCGACCACCGCGGTGTCGATCCGGCGGCCGGGATCGAGCGGTGGGAAGGTCGGCGGCCGGGCATCGTGCAACCAAATCGACGTCATACGGTCCGGATTGCCGTGACCCACCTCGTCAAACGGCGTGAGCGCGTGATTGGCCGCGATGGCGTGGGGTATGGCGACGGTACGAAAGGAGGCCGCGACCATGCCCAAGACCGATAAGCGTGGGGAACCCAAGAGTTCGGAGCTGCCCGGTACGCTGCGTCGCTCCGACAAGCATGCCCAGGAGATCTTCGCCGAGGCGCACGATTCGGCGTTGGAGCAGTACGGCAGCGAGCAGCGCGCGCACCGCGTCGCCTATGCCGCGCTGAAGCACTCCTACGAGAAGGTCGGCGATCACTGGGAGGCCAAACAGCACCGGGGGCCGTCGGATGAGCGGGCCGAACACGGTGGGCCGAATCCGCGCGGGGAGACCGCCGAGGGAGTGGACGCCAATGCGTCCAAACAGCATCTGCGGGAGATCGCCACGCGTCTGGAGATCTCCGGCCGCTCGAAGATGACCAAGGATCAACTCGTGGACGCCATTCGCAAATACAACGAGCGGGCGCGTCGCCGGGCGGGTGGCCGAAAAACACCGGAGGCGTCCGGTAGTCAGCGGTGAACGGCGAGCAGATGTGGAATTGGGAAGCACGGGGGGAAACCGAAGCCCAACGGTTGGACCGGAATTGGAACAGCCTGGTGCAGGAGGCGCGAATCGTCCAGACCGGTGTGCAATTGCTCACCGGCTTTCTGTTGATACTGCCCTTCCAGTCGCGGTTCGAATTGTCCGACCCGATGCGGATCGTGTATCTGGTGACGGTTTCGGCATCCATCACCGCCACCGTTTTCCTGGTGGCGCCGGTGTCCACGCATCGCCTGCTGTTCCGCCGCCACCGGCTCGACGAGGTGGTCCGCGCAGCGCACATCTTCGACCTGATCGGTGTGGCGCTGCTGGGGGTGGCGCTGACCGGCGTCGCGGTGCTGATCTTCGATGTGGCTGTCGGCACGCTGGCCGGAGTGATCGCGGGATGTGCTGCGGGCGCGCTGTTCGCGCTGGTCTGGGGCGTCTACCCGTGGATTCGGCGCGATGATGCCCGCGATGACGGGGATCACGCCGAATATCCTGAGCAGCAATAACTTTCGACGTGTTGGTGTTTCGAACCGGTGGTACCGGGTACCGCCGGACTGTCAGTGATTGATACCGACATTCTGGAGGTGAATGTCTTGTCCGAGCACGATAAGGGCGGATTCCGCGAAGGTGTCGAAGGCACCGTCGAAGATGTCAAAGGCAAGGCCAAGGAAGCCGCGGGTACGGTCTTCGGCAATGAGGACCTGCGCGACGAGGGCCGGGCACAGCAGGACCGTGCCGAATCGCAGCGTGACGCGGCCCGCAAGGAAGCGGAAGCCGAGAAGGAACGCGGCAAGGCCGCAATGGAAGAAAAGCGTCAGCAGGCATATCAGCAGGGACAAGACGACCGCTGACTGCCGTAGCAGTTCACACTGACGAAAGACGACGATTCGCCCGGCGAGATTTCGCCGGGCGTTTCGTTTCGTCGGTGGGCCGGTCCCGTCACCGACCGTCGTTGCCGGGCACTTCCGGATCGGAAGGAGGCTGCCCGGTGAGTTTGCGGCGCAGCAGCACCACGCCCACCAGCACCGCCAGTCCGATGATCACGAGTAGTTCCATACCGCGTCGATACCCGGAATTCGGGCGACCATTCGTCGTGCGCGGCAACTTTCCGTGGCGGGCGGCTGGCCTGCGCGAACGAAATCACCTGCGGTAGCGGGGCGTCGCGAGCAAACGGTGCGCCGTCGTGCCGATCGCCGCTGGGCAGTGACATATTCCATGTCGCGTGAAAGACTGGTTCCAGGTTGAGACTACAGCCGACCCGGTTCGTGTACGGGACCGTTCGCGGAGGACCGAGTGTCGGGCGCGTAGTAACGCCCTACCTCGCATGTCATCCGGCCTCATTGCCGAGGGGCCTCCGCACAGAACTGGAATATCCCCCTGACATGGGAGGTCTAGTCACATGTCTGCCACAGCAGTACACCAGCGCGGTGTCGATGCCGACACCGCGACGAACGGGTCGCGCGGCGACCGTTCCGACCACCTGTCGCCCTCGATGGACAGTCATCAGCGCACGTGCACGATCGTGCGGGTAGAAGGTGAATTGGATGCCGCCATCTTCCCCGAATTCTCCGAAGCGCTGGAACGGGCGGTGACATCCAGTTCCCGGGCGGTGATCGTCGATTTCCGGCAGACCCGCTTCCTGAGCATCGGCAGTGCCCTGAAGCTGGCCGGGGCCAAGGAGGCCGCCGTCGCCGGCGGCGTCGATCTCCGCGTGGTGGCCGCGCGGCGGGAGGTCGAGCGGGTGCTCGACGTGACCGGCGTGCGGCCGCTGTTCCATTTCTACCCATCGGTTCAGGCCGCGCTGGAGGCATGATCGCCCAGTGGATCCGGGTGGGACCGACACGCGCTCGGTCCCACCGATCCGCTCGCGTTTCACATCCTTGCGACGGATACTCGTGGAGTGACGCGCAGTGGCGAGGTGTCCGAGGACGAACAGACACTGGAGCAGGTCGTGGGCAGCGGCCGGGCCCAGAGCGTCGGGTCGTTCCGGTTCTGGTACTCCGATCAGCGTTGGGAGTGGTCGGACGAGGTGGCCGCCATGTACGGCTACGCGCCCGACACCGTGGTGCCGACCACCGATCTCTTGCTACGACACAAGCATCCGGAGGATCGAGCGCAGGTCGCCAGCGCCATCGCCCGGGCCGTCGAGAACCGCGAACCGTTCTGCAGCCGCCACCGTGTCGTGGCCGTGGACGGCACCGTACGCCACGTGATCGTGGTGGGTGATCATATGGTCGATGACGAGGGCACGGTCGTCGGCTCGTCCGGTTACTACGTCGATGTGACCGACACCCTCGCCGAACACCGGCGCGAGGCCCTCGACGACACGCTGCCCGAACTGTACCGGGCCCGCGCGGTCATCGAGCAGGCCAAGGGGGCGCTCATGCTGGTCTACGGCATCAATGCCGACCAGGCGTTCCGGGTGCTCACCTGGCGTTCACAGGAGACCAACACCAAACTCCGGACCCTGGCCCAGCGCCTCGTCGCGGATGTCACCGAGATGGGCGGCGCGGCGGTCGAATTGCGTACCGGCTTCGACCATCTGCTGCTGACCGCGCACGAGCGGGTCGAGGAAGGCTAGTTCGAGAATCCCCGGGTTTCGGGCGATGCGGACCGGGTACGTGCTGTAGCGGACACGTCCTCGGAAGGAAGGCCGACCCGTGACAACGTCGACGGCCCCGATATGCCGCGCATCTCCCTGGTGCCTCTTCGCGACTGTCGCACGCCGATCGCCGTCCGCCGAATCGGCGAGTGTTCGGCGATGATGGATCGGAACGGATGGGGTAACGGCCGGGCGCAGCGGGTTGCCGCGGGATGGCTCGGCGACGGACAGGCGGAGAGGCGCATGACTGAATGGATTTCTCGGGCGGCGACGGACACCACGGCGATCGGCATCCGGGTACCGGCGGATCTCGGACAGCTCACCATGCTGCGGGCGCTGGCGGAGACCGTCGCCCTCATCGCGGATTTCGCGCTCGACGAGGTGACCGATATCCGGGTGGCCCTGGACGAGGTGGCGACCTCGCTGATCATCGCGGCGGTGCCGGGCAGCGCGATCGACTGTGACTTCGACTACGACCGGGAGCGCATGCGGGTGCGGGTGCGTGCCGTCACCGTCGACGCCGACACCTTCGACGAGGGCGGATTCGGCTGGCACGTACTGGAGACCCTCACCGAAACCATTGAGGCACACCGCGGCACGTTCGACGACAAGACGGGTGGCTATCCGACCACCGTGGAGTTCAGCCGACTGCGGGGGGAAGCGGATGTCGGGTGAGGTTCGACGCCGTCGGCCGGGCGCGAGATCGCGCAGCCGCGGCGACAGCTACGACAATATCGAGCCGATGTTCAAGGAGTTGGCCGCCGTCGATCCGGCCGACCCGCAGCGAGAAGTGGTGCGCGAGAAGCTGATCGGTCGATGCATGCCGCTGGCCGACCATATCGCGCGCAGATTCTCCGGACGCGGTGAGAGTTTCGACGATCTGCTGCAGGTCGCACGGGTGGGGCTGGTGCAGGCGGTGGACCGCTTCGATGTGACGCGCGGTTCCTCGTTCCTGTCCTTCGCGGTGCCGACCATCATGGGTGAGGTGCGCCGCCACTTCCGCGACAACACCTGGGCGGTGCGGGTGCCGCGGCGCACCAAGGAGATTCAGCTGAGCATCGGCGGCACCATCGACGAACTCGCACAGCGGCTGGGGCGGATGCCCAAGGCCCGCGAGATCGCCGACAAGCTCGGTGTCGATCTGGTGGAGGTCACCCAGGCCCTCATCGCGGGCAACGCGTACCAGCTCTCCTCTCTGGACGCCGTCACCGGGGACGACAGCGAGAACACGCCGCTGTCGCTCATGGAGGTGCTCGGCGATGTGGAACCGCGCTACGACCGAGTGGACGAGTACCTGGCGGTGCGGCCGCTCATCGCCGAACTGCCCGATCGCGAACAACGCGTGCTCATCATGCGCTTCTTCGAGGCCAAGACGCAGGCCCAGATCGCCGAACGGCTGGGCATCTCCCAGATGCACGTCTCGCGCATACTCGCCAAGACGCTGACCTGGCTGCGCGAGCAGGCGTTGCGGGACTGACACGGGCCACGAGATCACGGGCCACCGCCTCGCGGGACCGAGGTCGGCCGCGCCCGGACGTACGCGACCGACCTCGCACGATGTCAGCCGATTTCGCGATGTCAGCCGATGCCGTGGTGTCAGCCGAGGTCGGGTGGCCCCACCGGCCGGGTGGGATCCGAAGGGTTCGGATCGGGCGTCCCCGGATAGGGCGGTTTCGGCTCCGGTTTCCCGGGATACGGCGGTTTCGGCTCCGGTTTGCCCGGATAGGGCGGCTTGGGCTCCGGTTTGCCCGGATACGGCGGTGTGGGCGGCTCGGGCTCCGGCAGCGGGGGTGTCGGCTCCGGTCGCGGGGGGTAGGGCAGCGGTTCCGGTTCGGGCAACGGCCGGGGTTCGGGCGTCGGCGGTACCGGGTCCGGAGTCGGTTGGGGCGGAACGGGTTCCGGCCGCGGGGGAATCGGTTCGGTCATGACGGCGTCTCCCTCTGCTCGCCTTGCTGCTCGCCGCGTTCCGGGCGGCCGCGCAGCCGTGGATCGTCCTCGGCGGGCAGTTCCGGATCGCGGGTGTCCTCGGCACGGTTGCCGCGCAGCGTGTCCTCCAGCTCGTGGGCGAGCTGGTCGTCGCGAGCGGCCCCGTGCTTGGTGTTGCCTCTCTGCATCCGAACCTCCTCGGGTGTCGAGTGTCGTGCTATCGCTGTCGCAGGAGTGCGCCGACGCCGTCCGGGAGCGACAGCTCTCCGGACACCGGCACGATGTCGCTGTCGCCCGCGA
>NZ_JASCXP010000384.1:0-7144 GCF_030010695.1 Nocardia sp. CC201C | reverse complement strand
CCGGGTCCGCCGCGCCGGCGGCCGAGGCCATCGCGGCCGGTTACGCCTTCGAGGGGCTCGCCCTCGAGCTGGGCACCGTCATCGTGGACGGCGAGGTGAATCCCTCCGCGCGCGTGCGCATTCCGATGAAGACCATGAACCGCCACGGATTGGTCGCGGGGGCCACCGGGACCGGTAAGACCAAGACCATTCAGGGCATCGCCGAGCAGTTGTCGGCGGCGGGGGTGCCGGTGGTGCTCGCCGATATCAAGGGAGACCTGTCCGGGCTCGCGCAGCCGGGACAGTCCAATGACAAGATTCTGCGGCGGGCCGAGGAGACCGGCGATCCGGACTGGCAGCCGACCGGGTATCCGTGCGAGTTCGTCTCGCTGGGCACCGGTGGCATCGGGGTGCCCATTCGCGCCACCATCACCTCGTTCGGGCCGATTCTGCTGTC
This sequence comes from Nocardia sp. CC201C, assembly GCF_030010695.1. Lineage (NCBI taxonomy): Bacteria > Bacillati > Actinomycetota > Actinomycetes > Mycobacteriales > Nocardiaceae > Nocardia > Nocardia sp. CC201C. Next base: position 6,708 of record NZ_JASCXP010000384.1, on the reverse strand, counting down.
GAAGGTGCTGGGACTCAACGAAACCCAGGAATCCACCCTGGGCCTGATCTTCCACTGGTCGGACAAGAACGGCTTCCCGCTGCTGGATCTGAAGGATCTGCGGTCGGTGATCCAGTTCCTCACCAGCCCGGAGGGCAAGGAGGATCTCAAGGGTATCGGCGGTGTCTCCGCTGCCACGGCGGGCGTGATCCTGCGCGCCCTGGTGAACCTGGAGGCCGAGGGCGGCGACACCTTCTTCGGCGAACCCGAACTGGATCCGTCGGATCTGCTGCGCACCGCGGGCGGTCAGGGCGTGATCACGCTGTTCGAACTGGGTTCGCAGGCCGCGCGGCCGCAGCTGTTCTCGACCTTCCTCATGTGGGTGCTGGCCGATCTGTTCCAGACGCTGCCGGAGATCGGCGATATGGACAAGCCGAAGCTGGTGTTCATCTTCGACGAGGCGCATCTGCTGTTCAACGACGCGTCCAAGGCGTTCCTGGACCAGGTGGAGCAGACGGTGAAGCTCATCCGCTCCAAGGGCGTCGGCGTGTTCTTCTGCACCCAGTTGCCCACCGACATCCCGAACTCGGTGCTCTCGCAGCTGGGCGCACGCATCCAGCACGCGCTGCGCGCCTTCACCCCGGAGGACCAGAAGGCGCTGTCCAAGACCGTGCGCACCTACCCGAAGACCGCCACCTACGACCTCGAGAAGGCGCTCACCTCACTGGGTATCGGCGAGGCGGTGGTCACCGTGCTGTCGGAGAAGGGCGCGCCCACCCCGGTGGCCTGGGCCCGCATGCAGCCGCCGCGTTCGCTCATGGACACTATCGGCGACGACGGCATCCGCTCCCGCGCCCAGTCGAGCACCCTGTACGCCAAATACGGCCAGACCATCGACCGTGATTCGGCCTACGAGATCCTCGCCGAGAAGGTCGCCGCCGCGGCGGAGCGGGCCGAGGACGAACCCGCGCCCACCCGCTCCCGCTCCCGCCGGGCCGAGCCGGTGGAGGAGTCCATGGCCGAGAAGATCGTCAACAACGCGGCCTTCAAGAACTTCCTGCGCTCCGCCGCCACCGTGGCCGGACGCGAGATCGGCCGCAGCATCTTCGGCACCAGGAAGCGGTGACCGCACCCTGCCGGCCCACGGATCGCGCCTGACGGCCGCTAGCCCACGTCGCGGCGCAGCAGATCGTCGACCGTCTCGCGGCGCAGCAGTTCGCGGCAGCGGCCGCCGCTGATCGCCACGATGGGCGGGCGGCCGACGCCGTTGTAGGTGGAGGCGAGGCTGTGGTGGTACGCGCCGGTGCACGGCACCGCCAGCACCTCACCCGGCCGCAGGTCGGCGGGCAGACGCACGTCGGCGGCGAGGATGTCGCCCGCTTCGCAGTAGCGGCCCGCGACGGTGGCGGTCATCTCCGGGCCGACGGTGTGCCGGTTGGCGACCACGGCGTCGTAGCGCGCGCCGTACAGCGCCACGCGCGGGTTGTCGCTCATGCCGCCGTCCACCGTCACGTAGGTGTGGCCGTCGTCGATCCGCTTGATGGACAGCACCCGGTACAGCGTGATCCCGGCCCGCGCCACGATGGCGCGGCCGGGTTCGACGGCGATCCCCGGGCGCGGGAAGCCGTAGCGCGCGCAGGCGGCGTCCAGGGCGTCCTCGACGATGTCGGCGAGTTCGGGCAGGTTCATCTCGGCGTCACCGCACCGGTAGGCCACCGCGTGCCCGCCGCCCAGATCCAGTTCGGTGAGCAGGTGGTCGTGGTCGTCGCGCACCCGCGCCATGGCGGAGACCAGGCGGCGGACCGCCTCCCCGAACGGGAAGGTGTCGTGGATCTGCGAGCCGAGATGGCAGTGGAAGCCGACCAGGCGCAGATTCGGTTGCCGCAGCACGCGTTCCACCGCTTCGGCGGCCAGGTCGCTGCCCACCGGGAAGCCGAACTTCTGATCGGCGACGCCGGTGCGCACGGCCGGATGCGAGTCGATGTCGATATCGGGGGAGATGCGCAGCAGCACCCGCTGCGGTGTGGTGGCCAGCGCGGCCAGCAGCGGGATCTCGGTGAGCGAGTCGATCACGATGCGACCGACACCGGCGCGCACCGCCGCCTGCATCTCGTGGAACGGTTTCCCGTTGCCGTGCAGGATGATTCGCTTGGGGTCGACACCGGCCGCCAGGGCTATGGCTAGTTCTCCGGCCGAGCAGACGTCCAGCGAAAGCCCTTCGGAGGTAACCCATTCCGCTACCGCCCGGGTGAGCAGCGCCTTGCCCGCGTAGATGACCTCCGCGTCCGGGAAGTATTTGCGGTAGGCGCGGCAGCGGGCGCGCACCTCGTCCTCGGCGAGCACGTAGGTGGCGGTGCCGTACTGGTCGGCGATATCGGAGAGGGCCACCCCGCCGACGGTGATGCGGCCGTCCGTGTCGTAGTGGGTGTCGGTCGGCCAGACCGACGGGGCCAGTCGCGGCACCATCGTCGATCCCAGGGAGGGGAACATGTCGAGCAGCGTCACGGTGTCTCCAGCTGTCGTCCCCGCCGTTCGGTATGCGGGGCCGATGTCAGGACTACGCCGGTTCCGGGGGACCGGCGCGTACGGTAACGCTGCTTTGACGGCCTCCCGGCCGATCTTGACGGATTCCTGACCCCTCAGCCGGTCAGCTGCCCAGCTTCTTGTACACCGAGCCGGCGACCACCGAGGTGATGGAACGCGGGCCGAACTGCCCCGCCAGGCTCATCCCCTTGCTGAGCACGCCCGGGACGATGCGCATCCGGTTGCGGGCCAGGCCGTCGATGGAGATCTTGGCGGCGTGCGCGGCGGAGACCCAGACGAAGTCCGGGATCTTGTTGCCCACATCCTCCTGATCCGGGTTGTCGGTGCGCACCGGGCCGGGGGCCAGCAGCGTGACGTGGACGCCGGTGTCCTTGAGCTCACCGCGCAGCGATTCGGAGAAGGTGTTGGTGAACGCCTTGCTCGCGGCATAGGTGGCATTGTTCGGGATGGGCATATTGCCCGCCGCCGAACCGGTGATCAGGATGCCGCCGGCGCGCCGCGCCAGCATGCCCGGCAGCACCGCCAGGGACAGATCGTGCACGGCGACGGCATTGAGTTCCATGATGTCGCGCTCGTAGTCCAGATCCAGGTCGGCGAGCGCCCCGAAGGTGGCCACCCCGGCGTTGTTGCACAGGATCGCGATATCGCGGCCGGACAGCTCCTTGGCCAGCGGAGCCCGCTGCTCCCGATCGGACAGGTCCACCGCCCGCACCTCGGCGATCACGCCGTACTTCTCGGTCAGCCGCTGCGCCAGCTGGTTCAGCAGATCCTCGCGTCGGGCGACGAGGATGACGTTGTAGCCGCGCGACGCGAGCTCGGTGGCGAGGGCGGTGCCGATACCGGACGAGGCTCCGGTGATGACGGCACGGTTGTCAGCGGTGGGTGCGGGAAGACTCACGGTTGGCGAGCTTACCCGCCTCCCGAATTCGCAGCGCGCGGTTGACAGCCGTCGCCAGTCGTGCGCGCGTGCCGGCGGTGAGTGCCGAAACCATGCTGGACGTACCCGACGAGTTGCCCTCGCCTCGCGAGATCAGTTGTCGCGTCTGCGGTCTACTTCTCCATGAAGGCAATGCCCCAGTTGACATGTCCCCGCCAGACGCTGGCGATGCGGCCGCCCTGGACGGCGGGCTTGGGATCGCCGATGGGACCGCCCGCGGCACGCACGGCCGCGACCGTGGCATCCAGGTCGTCGGCCATGAAGGCGACGCCGACCAGGGCTCGGGGCAGGCCGGAGGTGACGACCTCGATGAAGGCTTCGCCGACGCGGTAGAAGGCCATTTCCGGGCCGTCGGGGCCGCGCGGGTGGAAGCGGCGGCGCGGGGGCACGCCGAGGACCGCGTTCAGGTCCTCGACCGCCGTGTCCAGGTCGGGGACCCAGTAGACGATGTGGTCCACGCGGGTCACGCCGTTCGGATGCGGTGCCGCGGGCGGTGCGTCCGTCGTATCCAGCAGGGCCGGGACGTCCAGCAGCGCCGGGTCGGCGTGCACCGCGTCGAAACCCCACGCGGGTTCGCCGAAGGTGCACGTCACCTGGCCGATGCGCACGGCGCCGTCGGTGACGGTGAATCCCAGTGCCGCCCAGGCTCGCTCGTCTCCGGGCAGGCCGAGGCGGGTCAGCAGCGGCATTACAGCGCCGCCGCCAGGCGGGTGCCCTGGTCGATGGCGCGTTTGGCGTCGAGTTCGGCGGCCAGGTCCGCACCGCCGATGAGATGCACCCGCACGCCCGCCGTCCGCAGCGGCTCCTCCAGTTCCCGCACGGATTCCTGTCCGGCGCAGAGGATCACGTTGTCGCATTCGATGACCCGCGGCCGTTCCCGCTTCTCGCCGAAGCTGATGTGCAGGCCGCGGTCGTCGATGCGCTCGTAATTCACGCCGCCGATCTGCTCGACGCCCTTGGCCTTCACCGCCGCCCGGTGCACCCAGCCGCTGGTCTTGCCGAGCCCCTTGCCGAAGGATGAGGTCTTGCGTTGCAGCAGCACCACGTCCCGGGCGGCGGGGGAGGGCTTGGGGGTGGTGACGAATCCGCGCACGTTCTCATCGTCGGTGACGCCCCACTCCTCTTTCCACTCGTCGAGTTTGAGGCTGGGATGCCCTTCCACGGTGAGGAATTCGCTCACGTCGAAGCCGATGCCGCCCGCGCCGATCACGGCCACCTTCTTGCCGACCGGCTTGCCGTCGCGCACCAGCTCGGCGTAGGTGAGCACCTTCGGGTGGTCGATGCCCGGAATCTTCGGGATGCGGGGCCGCACGCCGGTGGCCAGAATGACCTCGTCGTAGTTCCCGTCGATGAGCTGCTGGGCGGTGGCGCGGGTCTCCAGATGCAGGCGCACGCCCGCGACCTCGATCATCCGCGTGTAGTAGCGGATGGTCTCGTTGAACTCCTCCTTGCCCGGAATGCGCCGGGCGATGTCGAACTGGCCGCCGATCTTGTCATCGGATTCGTACAGGTCCACGTGGTGACCGCGTTGGGCCAGGCTGACCGCCGCGGAGAGTCCGGCCGGGCCCGCCCCGACCACGGCGAAACGTCGGGTGCGCCGGGTGGGCAGCAGCTTCAGTTCGGTTTCGTGACCTGCACGCGGGTTCAGCAGGCAGGACACGTGTTTGGCCTGGAAGGCGTGATCGAGGCAGGCCTGGTTGCAGGCGATGCAGGTGTTGATCTCGTCGGTGCGCGCCTCCTGCGCCTTGACCACCCAGTCCGGGTCGGCCAGCAGCGGGCGGGCCAGCGAGATGAGGTCGGCGTCGCCGCGGGTGAGGATCTCCTCGGCGGTCTCGGGCATATTGATGCGGTTCGACGCGCACACCGGAATGCTCACGATGTCTTTGACTTTCGCGGTCCATTCCACGAACGCCGCGCGCGGCACCGAGGTGACGATGGTGGGCACGCGCGCCTCGTGCCAGCCGATGTCGGTATTGATGATGGTGGCCCCGGCGGCCTCCACATCCCGTGCGACAGCGGCAATCTCGTCCCAGGTCTGGCCGTTCTCCACGAAATCGGCCATGGATAGCCGGAATACGATGATGAAATCCGGTCCGGTGGCCGCGCGCACCCGCTCGACGATCTCGGCGGCGATGCGGCGGCGGTTCTCGGAGCTGCCGCCCCACTTGTCCTTGCGTTTGTTGGTGCGCGGCACCAGGAACTGGTTGATGAAATAGCCCTCGCCGCCCATGATCTCGACGCCGTCGTAGCCCGCGAACTTGGCCAGCTGGGCGCAGCGCGCGTAATCGTCGATGGTCTGCTCGACGCCCCTGGATGACAGGGCGCGCGGGCGGAAGGGGTTGATCGGGGCCTTGATCGAAGAGGCCGACACGCTGCCGGGCATATACGAGTAGCGGCCCGCGTGCAGGATCTGCAGGGCGATCTTGCCGCCCTCGGCGTGTACCGCCTTGGTGATGGCGCGATGCCGGTACGCCTCGGTCCTATTGGTCAGTTTCGCCCCGAAGGGCAGCAGCCAGCCGGTGCGGTTGGGGGCGTAGCCGCCGGTGATGATGAGTCCCACACCGCCTTTGGCGCGTTCGGCGAAGTAGGCGGCGAGCTTGTTGGTGTTCCACGCGCGATCCTCCAGACCGGTGTGCATGGAACCCATCACCACCCGGTTGCGCAGGGTGGTGAATCCGAGGTCGAGCGGTTCGACGAGGTGCGGATAGAGACTCATCGCTGAGCACTGCCTTTCTCAAGGCGCGGGCGACGGGGCTGTGTCGCCTCGCGGGTCCGTGTCCCGCCGCAGGGCGGCGAGGATTTCATCGCACCAGTCGACGAACCCCTCCTCGACGCGGATGCCGCCGCGCAGGACGAGGTACTGGTGCAGGGCCGTCCCGGAGAGTCGATCCGGTGCGGAGAAGTCCTTCTTCTCGAAGGCGCGGTACAGCTCGAGTCGTTGGGCGTGCTGATCGCGCAGGCGGGTCACCTCGGTGCAGAGCGTGGGGATGTCGCCGTGTGAGGCGGCGCGCAGCTTCACGCCCAGCTCGTTGCGCATGGGTCCGATGTCGAGGGGTTCGGCGATCCAGCGGGTGAGTTCGGCTCGCCCGGCGTCGCTGACCGTGTACACCTTCTTGTCCGGTCGCCCGTCCTGTGCCACGGCCTCGGCGCTCACCCAGCCATGCTGTTCCATACGCTTGAGGACGCGGTAGATCTGCTGGTGGGTGGCGTTCCAGAAGAAGCCGATGGATTTGTCGAAGCGGGGGGGG
>NZ_JASCXP010000383.1:0-7146 GCF_030010695.1 Nocardia sp. CC201C | reverse complement strand
CCGGGCGCGGATACGGCGTTGGAACCGGGTGCCGCGGGCGAGCCGGGTGTGGGCGCGGAGTCCGGGCCGCGGTCTCACTCTCGCCGTACCGCCGCCCGCCCGACCGCGAGCAGTCCGCGTAGCCGGTGATTCGCCGGTGCCAGTTCCGGATGGGTTGCCATGAGGCGCGTCTCGTCGAATCCGCCGACGAAGACCGCGCCGAGGTCCAGCGCCGTCGCCTGTAGGTACATGTTCTGCACGGCGTGTCCGACCTCCATGTCGGCGTACCGTTCCCCGCGCCGCCCCGTCGGCGGCTGCTCGGCGAAATGCGCTCGCACCCGGTCGATGTCGACCGTCACCGCCACCACCAGCGCGGCATCGCGCAACCAGGGCTGGGGGCCGAACGCGGCCTCGGCCAGCACGGCCCGCACCTCGCGGTCACCGGTGCGGACGAGGGCGTGCGACTGCGGCCGGTACTCGTAGACGCCGGGGTCCAGGCCGTCCACCCGGTGCACGGCCACGCTCAGCGCCACCGGATACAGCGCCCCCGCCGACGGCACCGTGCGGCCCTGTCCCGAAACGCCCTGCCCGGACCACAGCAGGCTCGCCAGCGCCGCCCGCTCGACCGATTCCGGGGCGAACTCGCGCACCGTCCGCCGCCGCGCGAGGATATCCGGCAGCGATCCCGGTGCGCCGGGATCGGGATCGGGCAATCTCCACATCGGGCGATCGTATTCCGGGCGCCGCGTGCGTGATACCCACCACCGGGGCCGTGGTCGGCGCGGGTGGTCGGAGAGGGACCTGGAAGAATGAGCGGGCCCGTCGCCTGCCGACGGCCGGGTCACACGCGAGAACGGAGTTTCGATTGAGCACGTCTGACACGACGGTTCTGGTCACGGTCACCGGACCCGACAAGCCGGGCGTGACGTCGGTGCTGCTCGCGGCACTGGCGAACAACTCCGTGAGCCTGCTGGATGTGGAGCAGGTCGTCATCCGCGGCCGCCTGACCCTGGGCGTGCTGGTGACCTGTCCCAGCGATCCGGAGGCCCTGCAGGATCAGCTCGAGGACGCCATGGCCACCGTCGGCATGCATGTCGACGTGGAGATCGGCGCGAACAGCGTCTCGGGCGCGAAACTGTCCACCCACGCCGTGGTGGTGCTCGGCAGCCCGGTCACCGCGCGCGCCTTCGGGGCCATCTCGCGGGAACTGGCCGGGCAGGGCGTCAATATCGACTCCATTCGCGGTATCGCCGACTATCCGGTGACCGGGCTGGAGCTCATGGTCACGGTGCCGTCCGCGCCCGCGGTCGCGGTGCCGATCGGCGACGCGGGCCGCCCCGAGGTGGTCGAGACGGCGTCCGACGCGGTCGATACCGGCATGGCGGAGACGCGGCTGCGCACCGGCTTGGCCGAGGTGGCCGTGAAGGCGGGCGTGGACGTGGCGGTCGAGCGTGCGGGCCTGGCGCGCCGCTCCAAGCGCCTCGTCGTCTTCGACGTGGACTCCACCCTCATCCAGGGCGAGGTCATCGAGATGCTGGCCGCGCACGCGGGCGTGGAGGACGAGGTCCGCCAGGTCACCGAGGCCGCCATGCGCGGCGAGATCGACTTCGCGGAATCGCTGCGGCAGCGGGTGGCGACGCTGGCCGGGCTGGACGCCTCGGTGATCGACGAGGTCGCCGACCGCATCGAACTCACCCCCGGTGCGCGCACCACCATTCGCACGCTGCGCCGCCTCGGCTTCCGCTGCGGTGTGGTGTCCGGCGGGTTCCGACAGGTCATCGAACCGCTCGCGCATGAGCTGGAACTCGATTTCGTGCAGGCCAATACGCTCGAGATCGTCGACGGCAAGCTCACCGGCAAGGTGGTGGGCGAGATCGTCGACCGCGCCGCCAAGGCGGTGGCGCTGCGGCGGTTCGCCGCCGAGGCCGGTGTGGCCATGGAGCAGACCGTCGCGGTGGGCGACGGCGCCAACGACATCGACATGCTCAATGCCGCCGGGCTGGGCATCGCCTTCCAGGCCAAGCCCGCGTTGCGCGAGGTGGCGGACGCGGCGCTGTCGCATCCGTACCTGGACGCGATCCTGTTCATTCTCGGCGTCACCCGCGACGAGGTGGAGGCGGCCGACGCCCGCGACGGAATGCTGCGCCGGGTACCGCTCAACAGCTGACGCGCCCGCGTCGGTTCAGCAATTGACGCGCCCGCGTCGGTCGGCGGTATGCCAGGGATTCGCCAGTAGGCTCGCGTCATGCGTAGCCTCCTGCCGGTAGTGGCGCTCGGCCTGGTGCTCGTCGGCTGTTCCACCGATTCCGGCGACTCCGACCCGGCATCGACCACGGCGCAGCCCACCACCGCGTCGAGCACCGCCCCGACCACGAACCCGTCGACCACCGCGCCCGCGTCAGGTCCGGTCACCGTCGACCAGTCCGCGAACGGCACCGAACTGGACCTGCCGACCGGGCAGCGACTGCTGGTGCGGCTGCCGTCCAACCCGTCCACCGGTGCGTCCTGGGCGATGGTGCGACTCGACCAGGACATCCTGCGTCAGGACGGCGATCCGGACTACCAGGCGGATCCGGGCCCCGCCATGCCGGGCAAGGGCGGCACCGAGACGTGGGCGTTCCGCGCGGAACAGCCGGGGACCGCCACCCTCGAACTGGTCTATTCCCGGCCGTGGGAGGAACCCGCCGATACGGATCGGCGTTTCACCCTCACCGTGCGCGTCGCGTAGTTCCGTTCCGGTGTGCCGGCAATGCACGCGACGGAAATGCCTTCGACGGATGGCGAGTTGGCGGTGCCCGGTCTTCTCGAGCAGAGTGGATCGGTGACCGAAGGTGTGTGCGATATCGAATCAGCATCCGGATTGGTGGAATTCGCGGTACGGCACGCGGAATTGGCGCGCGGATACGGTGGCGCGGGCGATCCCGACGATCCGGCGCTGGTCCAGGCCATGCAACTGGTCCTGCATATTCCGAAGTCCGATCCGCCCCGCCGTGACGCGGTGCTGGCCGCTGCCGCCGCCGCGTCGGTCGCCCTGTGTCTCGACGAACGGGTGGGTCCGGGCGGGCCGTGGGCGGACCGGTACCTGGCGTGGCAGCGGTCGCGGATCCGCAAGGTCGCCCGCCGGGCCCGTGGGGCACACTGGCTGGCCGCCCAGGAGGTGGACGGGGTGACCGTGGAACTCGACGGGGCGCAGGCGCGGGCCCTGGTGCCCGGACCGGTCGGGTCGGTCGACGCGCGGATCAAGCGCCTGCAGATCGGCGGCACCGAACTACCTCTCGATGAACCAGGCGATCTCGACGAGAGGTATCCGGTGCTATGGGTGAACGCCGAATTGGGTATGTCCGTGGGTAAGGCTGCCGCACAGGTGGGACACGCGAGCATGCTGCTCGCCGGGGCCCTGCCCGTGCAGCAGGTGTATGCCTGGTCCGAGAGTGGCTACCGTTGTGCCGTGGCGGATGCCGATCCCGGTCGCTGGGCACGGCTGCGACAACGCGTGGCCGAGGGCGGTGCGATCGCCGTCCGGGATGCCGGATTCACCGAGGTGGCTCCGGGGTCGATGACGGTGATCGCGGTGCCGGGACGGTGACGGAACATCGCCGCGTCCAGGGACGTTGAATTGTTGCGCGATTGCCGCGCCGATGTCCCCGCGATGAACCGAACGGTCTCCACACTGGCCTATGTGCGCTGCGGGTATCGACTTCGCCGTACCGCTGGGCAAGGATCGGGGCACGAGTTTCCGCGGGAGGAAACACGGAGATGACTACTCTGCTGGTGATTCTTATCGTGTGGGTGCTGCTGTCCATTCCGGCGGCGCTGATTCTGGCACGCATGTTCCGCCGGCCGCGCGTCGAGCGGCGGCCGTCGGAATTCGACAACCTAGAAATGCGGGAGCGTGCGCGACGCTGGGAATTCGACCGTCCGGCCGACGAATTCGGCCGCGATCGGCGGCCCAGCGGACTGTGACACACGCCCGTGATCGCACACCACGTTGACGCGTGTCCTGGGGCGTGAGACAAGATGGAGCCCGTGCCGCAACCGGATCCCGATCTGCTCATCGACTTCAACGACGTCACCGTCCGACGTTCCGGTCACACCCTCGTCGGGCCGGTCACCTGGCAGGTGGAACTCGACGAACGCTGGGTGGTGCTCGGCCCCAACGGCGCCGGGAAGACCTCATTGCTCCGCATGGCCGCCGCCGAGATGTACCCCACCTCGGGGACGGCGAACCTGCTGGGGGAGGTGCTCGGCCGGGTCGACATCAGCGAGCTGCGCCCCCGCATCGGACTCTCCTCGGCGGCCGTGGCCAGTCGGGTTCCGCTCGACGAGAAGGTCTCCGACCTGGTGGTCTCGGCCGGATACGCGGTCATGGGCCGCTGGCGGGAGCGCTATGACGACATGGATACCGACCGCGCCGTCGACGTGCTGGAAAGTCTGGGCGCCGAACACCTTTCCGACCGCGCCTACGGCACCCTCTCCGAGGGTGAACGCAAGCGGGTGCTCATCGCCCGCGCGCTCATGGCCGATCCGGAACTGCTCCTGCTCGACGAACCCGCCGCCGGGCTGGACCTGGGCGGCCGGGAGGAGTTGGTGGAACGCCTGGGCGATCTGGCCGCCGACCCCGACGCGCCCGCCACCGTGCTGGTCACCCACCACGTCGAGGAGATCCCGCCGGGCTTCACCCACGGCATGCTGCTCAACGAGGGCGCGGTGATCGCGCAGGGGCTGCTCGAGGATGTGCTCACCGCCGACAATCTCAGCGAGGCGTTCCGCCAGTCCATCACCCTCGACCGCATCGACGGCCGCTATTTCGCGCGTCGCAGCCAGCGCTTCGGTCGGCACCGCACCCGCTGATCCGGCGGCGGGTGGCGCTTCTGCGTCGGCGGGCGGCGCTTCGAGGCCGATCCACGTCGGCGGGAGCCGGATACGCGCGCGCCTCACATGAGCGTTTCACTTGCTCCGATTCGGTTACGCGGCTGGTGAATCGGTGTCATGCTCACCGCGTTCGGGGCATTCGTCCGATTCGGTGACGAGTGTTCGTTGCGTCGCGAACCGACAGGCGGGCACACTGTCCGCAACATGGTTGGGGTGCATCGAACAGGATGGACGGCGCGGGTAATGCCGCTTTCCCTCCCGAGCCGCTTGGGTCCCGCGCGACCGGTTGGTCCGGTGTCCGGACCGGTGCTGCCCTGTCGCGCCGACCTAGCAAACGTTAGGGTGCGGAGTGTGAGCGAGACAGTTGCGCGTGGCGAGCAGCCGACCGCGGTGCCGGTTCGGGACGCCTCCACGGTCATGCTGGTGCGGGACGGTGTGAACGGGCCCGAGGTGTTCCTGCAGCGCCGCGTGAACGCCATGGCGTTCGCGGCCGGGATGACCGTCTTCCCGGGCGGCGGGGTGGATGCCACCGACGCCGCCGTGGCGCTGGACTGGGCCGGACCCGAACCCGCCTGGTGGGCGGCGCGTTTCGGTGGCACCGACGCGGCGCGGGCGCAGGCGCTGGTCTGCGCCGCGGTGCGCGAGACCTTCGAGGAGTGCGGGGTGCTGCTGGCCGGACCGACCGCCGACACCGTGGTCGCCGACACCGGCGTCTACGCCGAGGTCCGGGGTCGGCTGGAGCGTCGTGAACTGTCCTTCGCCGAATTCCTCACCCGCGAGCGACTGGTGCTGCGCGCCGATCTGCTGCGCCCGTGGGCGAACTGGATCACCCCCGAAGTGGAGTCGCGTCGCTACGACACCCACTTCTTCGTGGCGGTGCTGCCCGAGGGGCAGCAGGCCGACGACGCCACCTCCGAGGCCGAGGTCGTCACCTGGTCCACCCCCGCCGAGGCCATCGAACGCTGGCGGTCGGGACTGGACGTGCTGCTCCCGCCCACCTGGTCGCAGCTGGTCGCCCTCGGCGAATTCGGCTCCACCGCCGATATTCTCGCCGCCACCCCCGCGATCGAACCGATCATGCCGGTCTACGACCCGGAATCGGGCGGCCCCACCCTGGCCTTCCCGAACGCCGCACGCTACTTCTCGGACCTGCCCGACGGCACCCGCCTCCGCGGCTCCCAGCGGCCCTGAGCACGGCGGGGACTTCGGCGGCCTCCGCATAACCCCTGGCGGCGTGGGCCGAGCGGTGTCCCGATCGGTCGTGCGCCCGGAGACCACCGTGGCCCGGAGTTACCCTGGGTTTGCTGATTTCGTGCATATCCGGCGAACGCCCGACGAAAGGTGCGTACCGATGGCGATGACCGACCCGCTGCCCGCGATCCCGCTGGAATCCTGGCGACCCACCAAGGAGACCCTGCACCGCTACCTCCAGATCGTCGGCAAGGTGGCGCTGGAGCGCGGGATCCGCCGAAACCACTGGTGGCATATGACATTCCGACCCACCGCGCGCGGCTGGACCACGGTCCCGCTCGGCTCGGCCCGCACCGGACCGGTCTTCACCTGCGCCTTCGACTTCTTCGACCACGAACTGCGGATCGAGACCGCTCACGGCCGGCGCGGCGCGGTACCGCTGGCGGGCCAGTCGGTGGCGAGCTTCTACACCGATGTGATGGCGGCCCTGCGCGCCTCCGGCATCGATTGCACGCTGCCGAATCCGACCCCCTTCGACCTGCCCGACCACGGCCGTCCCTTCGACGAGGACACCGAGCACGCCGACTACGACCCGGAGCGGGCGCGGGACGCTTTCCTGGTGTACAGCCAGGTCGGCCGCATTCTGGAGGAGTTCAGCGCGGCCTTCTCCGGGAAGATCAGTCCGGTGCAGGTCTTCTGGCACACCTTCGACATCGCGGTGCAGCGCTTCGCGCCCCGGCACATCGAGATGCCCGCGAGCGTGGATCCCGTGACCCGCGAGGCGTATTCGCGCGAGGTGATCAGCGCCGGATTCTGGTTCGGCGACGACAAGGTCCCCGAACCCACCTTCTACTCCTACGTCGCCCCCGAGCCCGACGGGCTGACCGACGCCGAACCGCGCCCCGCCAGGGCCCGCTGGGTGCCCTCGGGCTCGGCCCACGCCGCCTACTACGCCTACGACGAGGCCCGCGCCACCGCCGACCCGGTCGGCGCGGCCCTCGAGTTCTACCAGTTCGTCTACGCCCGCGGCTCCGAACTGGCGGGCTGGGACGCCCCCGCGCTGACCTGCTGGGGCGGCATCACCGACCCGGTGCTGCGCGAACA
>NZ_JASCXP010000382.1:0-7165 GCF_030010695.1 Nocardia sp. CC201C | reverse complement strand
CCGGCGGTCCGCGCCGGGCAGCACCCGGGGACAGCCTCATCGGCTCGCGTGCGGAGCTAGCGGAGCGCGGCCTTCCGCGGCCGATGTCGCCCGTCGTCGCCGTGCCGCCCGCAACCCTCGCGCACGGTGCCGCCATGTGCGCGGCGAGTGTGGCGGCGATCATGCTGACACGCTGACGTCGCCGTATGCCGGACCGCGTGTCGGTGCGACGGTATTCCCATGGAAAGATGGTGCCCGTGTTGCGCTGGATAACTGCCGGAGAATCCCATGGCCCTGCTCTCGTCACGATCCTCGAGGGGATGGTGGCCGGTGTCGAGGTGACCTCCGCCGATGTGGCCGCGCAGCTGGCCCGACGCCGCCTCGGCTACGGCCGCGGCGCGCGCATGAAGTTCGAGGCCGATGTGGTCACGATGGTCGGCGGGGTGCGCCACGGCAAGACCATGGGCGGCCCGGTCGCCATCGAGGTGGCCAACTCCGAGTGGCCCAAGTGGACCCAGGTCATGTCCGCCGACCCGGTGGACGAGGCCGAACTGGCCGAGCTGGCGCGCAATGCCCCGCTCACCCGGCCGCGGCCCGGGCACGCCGACTACTCGGGCATGCTCAAGTACGGCTTCGACGACGCTCGCAATGTGCTCGAGCGCGCCAGCGCCCGCGAGACCGCCGCCCGCGTCGCCGCGGGCACCGTGGCCAAGAACTTCCTGCGCCAGGCCCTCGGGGTCGAGGTGATCTCGCATGTGGTGTCCATCGGCACCGCGGCCAACACCACCGGCGTGGTGCCCTCCGCCGCCGATCTCGACGCCATCGACGCCAGCCCGGTGCGCGCGTTCGACGCCGACGCCGAGGCCGCCATGATCGCCGAGATCGAGGCCGCCAAGAAGGACGGCGACACCCTCGGCGGTGTGGTGGAGGTCGTGATCGAGGGCCTGCCCATCGGTCTGGGATCGTTCATCAGCGGCCAGGACCGTCTCGACGCGCGACTCGCGGCCGCCCTGATGGGGATTCAGGCCATCAAGGGTGTCGAGGTGGGTGACGGTTTCGAGACCGCGCGCCGCCGCGGCAGCCAGGCGCACGACGAGATGCAGCCCGGCCCCGACGGCGTGCTGCGCTCGACCAACCGCGCGGGCGGACTCGAGGGCGGGATGACCAATGGCGAGGCGCTGCGGGTGCGGGCGGCCATGAAGCCCATCTCCACGGTGCCGCGGGCGCTGTCCACCGTCGACATGTCCACCGGCGGCGAGGCCGTGGCCATTCACCAGCGCTCCGATGTGTGCGCCGTGCCCGCCGCGGGTGTGGTGGCCGAGGCCATGGTCGCCCTGGTGGTCGCGCAGGCCGCGCTGGAGAAGTTCGGTGGCGACTCGCTGGCCGAGACCGTCGACAACCTGAACAGCTACCTGAAGCGCATCAACGCCCGGCCGCACATTCCGGGCAATACACCGCGGTGACCGATGCGACCGATCCGTCGGAGGCCGCCGCCGCGGCCCCGGCGGAGACGGAACCGACGACCGGCAACGCGGCGCCCGCGCTCTCGGTGGTGCTGGTGGGTCCACCCGGTGCGGGCAAATCGACCATCGGCCGCAAGCTGGCCCGCGAACTCGGGCTGGAACTCTACGACACCGACGCCGGCATCGAAGAGCGCACCGGACGCACCATCCCGGAGATCTTCGCCGCCGACGGTGAACCCGAGTTCCGCCGGATCGAGGAAGAGGTGGTCCGCGAGGCCGTCCTCGCCGGGCACGGTGTCATCTCCCTCGGCGGCGGGTCGGTGCTGTCCGCCGCTACCCGCGCGGTGCTGCGCGGCCGCACCGTCATCTACCTGGAAATCAGTGTGGGCGAAGGACTCCGGCGCACCGGTGCCAGCACCAACCGCCCCCTGCTCACCGGCGACGATCCGGCCAGGAAGTACCGCGAGCTGATGAAGATCCGCCGCCCGCTCTACCGCGAGGTGGCGACCATCCGCGTCCGCACCGACGGCCGCAGCCCCGGCCGCGTGGTCCGCATGATCCTGGCCAAACTCGGCATCGAACCCACCGAGAAGCCGGACCCCACCGAACCCACCGGCCCCACCCCCACCCCGAGCGGCCGCTCCCGCGCCCGCCGCCGACGCCGCCGCGGACGGGGCCGAAGCGAAGCACAGACCCCCGCCCCGGCCACCGAAGCCGCCTCGGCCCACATCACCGCGGATCCAGTCACCGCGGACCCGGGCAGTTCCGACCCAGCCACCTCGGGTGCGACCCACGCCACGCCTGCCCGCACAGACTCAGCCACCGCTGCTTCACCCGGCACGACTCCACCTGCCGCCGTAACGGATTCGGGTTCCTCCCCCGGGACCGCCCAGCACCGCGACCAACCGTCCGACCAGAGCACCGGCGCCGCCGCGCCGAAGCGCAAACGCCGCAACCGCCGCTCGCGCCGCCGCCGCACCCCCGAGGTGACCCCGGGAACCGGTGCCGCGACCACCAGCGAAGCGCCGACCGCAACCACGCCCACCTCCACAACCGGCACACCCGCTTCCTCGACCAACGCGCCCACTGTGGGCACGAGCAACACAGTGAACCAACCGAGCGACAGCACCGCGATGTCGTCGCGCCGCACCGGTCACCGCCGTCGATCGCGCCGGGCGACCCGCCCCACCGGCCCGGCCGCCACCACACCCGCCGAGAACGTCGCGGCGGAGACCGGAATATCCACCCCCACAACCACACCCGATCCAGCCCCGGGCGCCGAGGCCGCACATTCGACGCACCATCCCGCCACAGCGCAGGCACAGCCGACATCGCCGAAGCCACGGAACGCACAGCTGGAGAAGACCGATCCCAGCGATATCGAGTCCAGGGCCGATCGCCCGTTCGACAGATCGCGGGCACCGGCCGGGACAGCGGACGCCTCCGGTCGGGCAACCACCACGCCCGGCGGCGATGAACCCGCCCACGGCGGTGCACATCACCCTGGCGGCACGACGGGTCCCACGCAATCCGATCACGCCTCCGACAGCCCGAACGCACCCGCCCGCACAGCCGACCGTTCCACTGCAGACACGCCCGGTCGGGCCACGGTGAATGCGCCTGGTGGTGACCAGGATTCGACCCACAGTCGCCACCGACTCCGCAGCCCCGGGGGATCCTCCGGGACCGACTCCGTCGGCGGCGATCCCATCACTGCGCACGAGGGCTCGACGCCCGGTCCCGCTGTGGCGGAAACGCGTATCCGGCTACGGTCGGACAGTGCGGGCGGCGGACCGAGTTCTGGGCACACCGCGGCTGTCGGCGCGGAGGACGACGGCAGCGGCGGCACGCGCGGCGCAAACACCCCGGGCGACACGGGAACTCCAGGCGTCACCGCCGACGCCGGCGCGGTCGAATCCACTTCCCCGGGGCGGTCTCGGCGGGCGCGGGCGCGCAGGGCGCGGGCGCGGCGGGCCCGGGAGGCTCGGGCCGAGCAACGGGAAACGGGTGAGAGCCCAGCACAATTCGCACGAGAAGAATCGGAGCACTGATGAGCGAGCCGACCCGTATCGACGTCCGCACGGCCGACCCGTATCCGGTGATCATCGGGCGGGGGCTGCTGGGGGATCTGGTCGAGCAGGTGACCGGGAAGTCCGGGGTGCGGACGGTGGCCATCTTCTATCAGCCGCCGCTGGCCGAGACCGCCGAGGTGGTGCGACAGGCCCTCGCCGACAAGGGGATCGACGCGCACCGGGTGGAGATTCCGGATGCGGAGGCCGGTAAGGATCTGGCGGTGGCCGGATTCTGCTGGGAGGTGCTGGGCCGAATCGGCCTGACCCGCAAGGATGTCGTGATCAGCCTGGGCGGCGGCGCGGCCACCGATCTGGCCGGTTTCGTGGCGGCCACCTGGATGCGCGGCGTGAGCATCGTCCACGTGCCGACCACGCTGCTGGCCATGGTGGACGCGGCGGTCGGCGGCAAGACCGGCATCAATACCGAGGCGGGCAAGAATCTGGTCGGCTCCTTCCACGAGCCGTCCGCCGTCATGGTCGATCTGGCCACGCTGGAAACCGTGCCGCGCAATGAGATCGTCGCGGGCATGGCCGAGATCATCAAGGCCGGATTCATCGCCGATCCGGTCATTCTCGATCTGGTGGAGCGTGATCCGCAGGCCGCGCTGGACCCGACCGGCGAGGTGCTGCCCGAACTGATCCGGCGCGCCATCCAGGTCAAGGCCGATGTGGTGGCCGCCGACCTGAAGGAATCCGACCTGCGCGAGATCCTCAACTACGGACATACGCTGGGCCACGCCATCGAACGCCGGGAGCGCTACCGGTGGCGGCACGGTGCGGCCGTCTCGGTCGGTCTGGTCTTCGCCGCCGAACTGGGCCGCCTGGCGGGCCGGCTCGACGACGCCACCGCCGACCGCCACGCGGCCATCCTGTCCAGCATCGGCCTGCCGATCAGCTACGACGCCGACGCGCTGCCCGAACTGCTGAAGTCCATGCAGACCGATAAGAAGACGCGCTCCGGCGTCATCCGCTTCGTGGTCCTGGACGGCCTCGCCAAGCCGGGCCGCCTGGAGGGTCCGGACCCCTCGCTCATGGCCGCCGCCTACTCCGCGGTCGCCCGCAACGAGAATTCGGGCGGCAGCGCGATTCTGCTCTGAGAGGGATGGGTTCCGCGGCCGGTTCCACGCCGCGGAACCCACCGGCAGCGGCACCGCCCGCCGGAAACGAATCGGCCGCCCGCACGCGAGTGTGGGGCGGCCGACGGGTGTTCCGCCACTCAGGCGTTGGCGGAGTCCTTGGTCAGCGCGACGGTGTCGGCATCGGAACCGGCATCGGCACCGGCGGCGGAACCGCCGGCGTTCTCCTTGCGCCGCACCAGGTAGCGGCCGAGCGCCACGCCGAGCACACCGGGGATGAAGATCAGCAGGACGATGAACGACGCACCGAAGGTGAGCTCGAACAGCAGGCCCTGATCGCCGAGGTCGAATTCGGGCAGGAAGTCGAGCAGCCAGGCGACCGCCCCGCCGCCGATGCCGCCCGCCAGGCCCGCCTTCAGCCAGCGCATGGTGAGGTCGTCGCCGGTCCCGGAGGTGGCGTCGGCGCGGCCGTCGAGGTAGCCCCAGGCGATGACGGCGGCGATGAGGACGAGTAGCCCCAGCGGGCGCATCCAGGAGCCGTTGGTCGGCCAGTACACCATGGCGAAGCCGAGCACGGTACGCAGCACCACGGTCAGCGCTCCGAGACCCACGGCGCGCAACACCCACGCATTCATGTCGATCACCCTAGCCTGTCCGGCCCCGACACTGAACTGGAACCCGTTACAGAATCTCGCTCATTCGCGCAGCGCCGCGGCCGTGACGGTGCCGCTCACGATTCCAGTACGGCCGCCATGGCCGCGCGCGGAGCCGGCTTCCCGGTGAACTGCTCCACCTGACCGTATGCCTGGTTCAGCAGCATCTGCAGCCCGCTCACCACGGTGTGCCCGGCGCGCGCCACGGCGTCGGCGAGCGGCGTCGGCCACGGATCGTAGATGGCGTCGAGCACCACCGGCGCCTGCGCGACGGCATCCGCCACGGTCGCCGCCGCGGCCGCGGGCACCGTGCTGACCACGGCGTCGACATCGGAGCACACGAATCCCAGTGCCTCCGCATCGAAGCCGATGACCTCGGCCGACATGCCGAGCCGCGCCGCCAGATCCAGGGTGTCGGCCGCCCGCC
This sequence comes from Nocardia sp. CC201C, assembly GCF_030010695.1. Lineage (NCBI taxonomy): Bacteria > Bacillati > Actinomycetota > Actinomycetes > Mycobacteriales > Nocardiaceae > Nocardia > Nocardia sp. CC201C. The sequence goes on along the minus strand of NZ_JASCXP010000382.1, from coordinate 1,495 downwards.
CCCGGTCCCGGGCGACAATGGTGACGGTGTGCGCGCCCAGATCGGCCAGCGCCAGCAGGGCGGGGCGCGCGGTACCGCCCGCGCCGAGCACCACCGCCCGCGCCACCTCCACGACGCCGCCGCCCGCGAGCGCGCCGCGCACGCCGTCCACATCGGTGCAGTCCGCGCGCCACCCGGTGTCGGTGCGCACCAGGGTGTTGGCGGAGCCGACGAGTTCGGCCCGATCGGTGCGCTCGGTGGCGTAGTCGAGGGCCGCGACCTTGCCGGGCATGGTCACCGACAGGCCCACCCATTCGGGTCCGAGTCCGTCGACGAAGCCGGGCAGCTGTTCCGCGGTGCATTCGACGCGGTCGTAGGTCCAGTCCAGGCCGAGTGCGCGGTAGGCCGCCAGGTGCAGCTGCGGCGAACGCGAATGCGATATCGGGCTGCCCAGTACGGCCGCCCGGCGAACCTCACCGTCCACTGTCGAGAATTCCACTTTCTTGGGCCTTGGTGATATTGCGCAGGTGCTCACCGTAGCTTTCGGTGAACAGGGTGGTCCCCTGCTTGTCGATGGTCACGAAGTACAGCCACGGCCCCGGTTCGGGATTCTCCATGGCGCGCAAGGCATCCAGCGACGGCGCGGAGATCGGTGTGGCGGGCAGGCCGGACATGGCGTAGGTGTTCCACGGTGTCTCGCGGGCCCGGTCGGCGTCGGTGGTGGCCACCTCGGTCTTGTCCAGGGTGTAGTTGACCGTGGAGTCGAATTGCAGCGGCTGCCCGACCTCCAGGCGGTTCACGATGACCCGCGCCACCTTCGACATATCGTTCGGCAGGGCTTCCCGCTCCACCAGCGAGGCGGCGACCAGGGTTTCGTAGGGGGTGAGGCCGTTGGCGCCGCCGGATTGCAGCAGGCCGGTCTCCTCGTACCGCGCGGCGCTCTCCGACACCAGCTGTTTCAGGATCTGCTCGGGGGTGCCGCTGGGATCGAAGTCCAGGGTGCCCGCGGCGATCAGTCCCTCCAGCTGGCGGCTGCGGTCGGGTACGGTGCGCACCCGTTCCAGTGCCCACTCCGGCACTCCGAGCGCGACCGGATCGCTCGCGCCGGCCGCCTCCAACTGCTCATAGCTGACGCATTTGCCGGATACGCAGCTGGCGTCGGCGATCTTGCGGTAGATGCCGTCCTTGCGCGCGCCGGTGTGCACATCAGTGGAGTCGTGCAGCTGCCGCCCCTCGGACAGCACCACATTCCCGACCCGCGACGAGTTGCCGACCAGGGCGGCCACGGCGTCGGCGGCCGGGCTGTGCGTCGGGATGGCGTAGTAGCCGGGTTGCAGGGAGTTCATGCCGTCGTTCTTGACCGCGGCCTCGTAGAAGGCGGCCGTGCTGGCGACGACACCCTTGTCGTACATGGTCTCGGCGATCTCGCTGGCGGTTTCGCCCGGCTGCACGCGCACCACCGCGACCGGACCGGCCGGACCGGCGAAATCCTCCGGCGGGGTGTACCGGTTCATCA
>NZ_JASCXP010000381.1:0-7200 GCF_030010695.1 Nocardia sp. CC201C | reverse complement strand
TGATCGACCGCATGCGCGCCGAGGCCCACGTGGGTTGGGGCTCCGGCGGCCAGCACGAGGTGCGCGAAACCGAACACGTCTGACTCGGATTCGGTGCGGTGGCGTGCCCGGCCACCGCACCCCGGTGTGCTTATGCTGACCCGATGACGCACCGTTGCCGAAAGTTCGCCATCGCCCTCGGCGTGGCCGCGCTGGCCCTGGCCGGCTGCTCCGGAACCGAGGACGGCCCCGACCGGCTCGAGGTCGGCGTCCTGGTCATCACCATGTTCGACCCGGAATCGGAGGTGTGGCTGCGGCGCGAGCAGCTGCCCACCACGGTGGAGGTCCCCGGCGCGTACAAACCGGTCGCATGCAATGGCGACGGTCTGTGCGTGGCCGAGACCGGCCAGGGCAAATCCAATGCGGCCACCACCATGACCGCCATTCTGAGCAGCCCGAAATTCGACTTCTCACACGCCTGGTTCCTGACCGCCGGAATCGCCGGTACGCCACCGGATCAGGGCACGCTCGGCTCCGCGTCCTGGGCCCGCTGGGTGGTCGACTTCGACCTCGGCAATCACCTCGATCCCGCCGAGGCCCCCGAGGTGCCGTTCGGATTCCGTCCGGTGGAGGACTACAACACCGCCGCCTATCGCCTCGACGACGCGCTCGTGGACACCGCCTACGGACTCACCCGCGAGGCCACGCTCGCCGACAGCCCGGAGGCCGCCGCCGAACGCGCGCAGTACCCGGGCCAGGCCGGGCGCACCCCGGATGTGCGAATCTGCGACACCATGACCGGCGACGACTACTTCTCCGGGAAGGTCCCCTCCGATACCGCCCGCCACATCATGGGCGTGCGCAGCAAGGGTGAGGGCGTCTACTGCACCACCCAGATGGAGGACAATGCCACCGCGACGGCCCTGAACGGTTTCGGCTACCTCGACCGCTACCTGTCACTGCGTACCGTGAGCAACTTCGACCAGCCCTTCCCCGGCCAGTCCGTGGTCGCGCATCTGGACCACTCCGGGCCGGGTTTCGCTCTGGCGCTGGAGAATCAGTACACCGTCGGCCGCCGCGTGGTGGAGCACCTGTTGCAGAATCCGTATCGGAATTAGCGTTCGCCATATGGCGTTCGCCCAGCTCGAGCGCGTGCGGCCGAGCCGCGACGGGGAACGTCGCAGATAGGTAAGGCCGTATTGCCCACAGAATGTGCGAAATGCGGGAAAATCTTCGTGTCGATGCCGAACCCGACGCGAGGAGTTCGCGATGTCCCAACACTTCGCCGCCTATCCGAGCGCGGCGCCGGTCGGGGTGGACATCACCCGCGCAAGTATCGCGCGAGTCTATGATGCCGCGCTGGGTGGCAAGGACAACTTCGAGGTGGACCGCGAAGTACTGGAGCAGGTGCGCGCGGTCGCCCCGCAGGTGGCCGAATTGGCCTGGGCCAACCGGGATTTCCTTATTCGGGTATGCCGGTTCCTGGCGCGGGAGGCCGGGGTCGGGCAATTCCTGGATCTGGGTTCCGGGCTGCCGACGGCGGAGAACACCCACCAGGTGGTGCAGCGCATCGACCCGAATGCTCGGGTGGTGTACGTGGACAACGACCCCATGGTGCTCACCCATTCCCGCGCACTGCTCGACAGCGCGGCACACACCACCATCGTCGGCGCGGACATCTTCCGGCCCTTCGATGTGATGAATCATCCGACGGTGCGCGCCCATCTCGATTTCGACGAGCCGATCGCGCTGTTCCAGATCGGCACCCTGCACCACTATCTGGATGACGACGCCGGCGCGCTCATGCGCACCTACGTCGATGCGCTGCCGTCCGGCTCGTATGTGGCCATCGCGCACTTCTTCGATCCGGAGACACCGGAGCACAGCGAGCTGGCACGCAAGATGGAGGACAAGTTCGTCCACAGTCCCATGGGCAGTGGACGTTTCCGCACCCGTGCGCAGATCGACGCCATGTTCGACGGTCTGGAGATGGTCGATCCCGGTGTGGTGCTATGCGACGAATGGTGGCCGGACGGGCCCCGGCTGCGTCCGCTCGAATCGGTTCGGCACTGTATCGCGGGTGGCGTGGGACGCAAGCGCTGATTGCTGGCAAGCTCGTGTGATGACTCTGCGTGATGAGACCGGGGCGGCGCTGACCTATATCGAGATGGCGCTGGGATGGGATCCTGCTCACCGCCGCGTGTTCGGCGGGCGGGGCCGCAATATCGACCTCAATGCGGCGGCGCTGCTGTTCGTCGGCGGCGATATCGTCGATGTCGTCTACTCCGAACAGCTGACCTCGCGGGATGGTTCGGTGCGGCACCACGGCGACAGCCTGACCGGTGAGGGCAAGGGCGACAACGAGGTGATCACCGTCGATCTGACCCGGCTGTCCACCCGGGTCACGACGGTCCTGTTCCTGGTGACCTGTTATACCGGCCAGGCTTTCGACCAGATCGAGAATGCCTTCTGCCGCCTGGTGGACGGGGTGCGCGGCACCGAACTCGCCCGCTACGACCTGGTCGACAGTGAGCACGCGGGATTCGTCATGGGCAGGTTGTTCCCGGTCGACGGGACGTGGCGGTTCGAGGCGCTCGGGGTGCCGATCCACGCCGAGCATCCGGTGGAAGCCGTGGGGCAGGTGACGCGGTTCCTCGCCTAAGCTCAGGACCATGACCGAGCGCATCGCAATCGTGACGGGAGCTGCCCGCGGTATCGGCGCGGAGACCGCCCGCCGCCTCGCCGCCGACGGATTCGCCGTCGCCGTACTGGATCTGGACGAGGCCGCCGGTAAGCCGGTAGTGGACGAGATCGTCGCCGCGGGCGGCAAGGCCCTCGCGGTCGGTGTCGACGTGAGCGACGAGCAGGCCGTCGAGACCGCCGTGCGGCGGGTCGCCGACGAACTGGGCGCGCCTACCGTCCTGGTCAACAACGCGGGCATCACCCGCGACAACCTGCTGTTCAAAATGTCGGTGGCGGACTGGGATTCGGTCATGAACGTGCATCTGCGCGGCTCCTTCCTGATGACCCGGGCCGTGCAGAAGTACATGGTGGAGGCCAAGTACGGCCGCATCGTCAACCTGTCCAGCACCTCCGCGCTCGGCAATCGCGGCCAGGCCAACTACTCGGCCGCCAAGGCGGGCCTGCAGGGCTTCACCAAGACCCTCGCCGTCGAACTCGGCAAGTACGGCATCACCGCCAATGCCATCGCCCCCGGTTTCATCGAGACCGAGATGACCGCGGCCACCGCCGAACGCCTGGGCATGAACTTCGACGACTTCAAGGCCGCCAACGCCGCCATGATCCCGGTCGCCCGCACGGGCGTGCCCGCGGATATCGCCAACGCGGTCTCGTTCTTCGTCGGCGAAGCAGCCGGTTTCGTCTCCGGGCAGGTGCTCTACGTCGCGGGCGGCCCCAAGAACTGACACCTGAACCGGCCGTATCCGTTTCGAGGGCCTTCGCCATGAGACTCCGGGTGCCTCGCGTCGGCGGCGGATCGCGACTGGAGCCGCCGCCCACCACGCCGCGTCGATCAGTTCGCGCAACTGGTCCGGCGCGACGAGGGGGCCATCGCCACCACCTCCTGCCAGCTCAACGTCACATCCTCAGTGTGCGCGATCGATACCGCGCGGTCTTGGACAAAGAGCACCGAGTCAGGCAAGTGGGCGGGGTGCGTAGGCCGTCGGTTCGAGGATCTGGCCGGTGACGAAGTGGCTCCAGAGGCCGAACTTCAGCGGTGCGCCGGGGAGGGCGAAGGACTCCAGGTAGCTGTGGGTGCCGGTGTGGTCGGTGTGGGTCGCGCCGAAGGTGACGCGGAAGCGGGTGGTGGCGGGGCGCTGCGCGGCGGGCAGGGGCGAGGGGAGGAGTTCGTCGAGGGCGACGCCGTAATCGGCGCGGTAGCCGTCGGACACCGGCTCGAGGGTGTTCTCCAGAATGCCGCCGGTGGCGGGAATGGTGATCAGCACGCCCCGATCGCCGTTCGCGTAGCGGGTATTGAACACCAGCACCTCCACGGCCCGATCCGGATGGATCTCCGCCGCGCCCGCCCCGACCTGCGAACCGGCCGGGCAGCCCGCCGGTCCCCGCGCGGCCAGCACCGCACGCGCACAGGTGGGGAACCGCTCCGCGTTGATCCGCACGGACCGATCGAACAGGAAGACGAACTGCTGTGCGGCGGCGGGTTTCTCGCCGCTCTCGGTGCGGCTGGTCCGATCGAATTCCACGGTGACCCCGGTGAGATAGCCGCCGTCCGGCCGGACGCGCACCGTCAGCCCGTCGAGATTGGCCGGGCCGTCCACCGGTGCCTCGGCGGGCGGCACCGGTCCGCCCGGCGTCGGCGGCTCCGCGCCCGCCGCACCGACGCCCAGCAGGCCCGCGCACATGGCCGCCGCCGCGACCCTCATCAGCTGTGGATAACGAATCCTCATGCCGCATCACGCTAGGAGCGGCGGCCACGCGGAGACAGGGCGGCGAATGACCAGGTTGCCGACGGCCGTCCACCGGACGTGAAGTGCCTCGACCGGATCAGGCATCACCGCCGAGGGACCGGGTGCGGTCGCGCTGGTACGGGCACGCCGCGGCCTCGAAGGCGGCGGTGATAGCGGGCAGGCGAGCGAGATCGCCGTCGTGCAGCGCGATGGCGCGATCGACGATGGCGCTGGCAACGGGGTTCCCGGCGACCACCGGGCCCGCCGCGGTGCGGTATTCGGCGGACTTCGGATCGTTCGCGAGTGTCGCGGCCTCCGCGCGCAGCGCCGTGTACCAGTGCCGCCACACCCAGACGAACTCCACATCCAGTTCCTCGGGCGGAGCCGCGAGCCGGGCCAGCGCCTGGTCCGCCTCGCCGTGATGGAGCAGCAGTACGGCATCGGCGATGGCGCTGAAGGCATTCTGGTCCGGGGTGACGCCGAGGGCGTCGACGATCCCCAGCCAGTCGGCCCGAGCCCGGTCGTCCCCGCGCAGCCCGTGCGCCAGCGCCACTGCGGTCGCCGCGATGGCGAGCTGCGGAGCCCGCGGTCGCCCGGCCAGCTCCCAGGCATCGAGGAATCGCCCACTGCCCGCGATCACATCATCGACATTGCCGGCCAGGGCATCCGCCGCCAGCAGCCGAGAGGTGGCGAAATCACCCCGCTCGGCCAGCAGCGGAAGATCGCGCAACTGTTCCCCGCAGCGCCGCGCCGCCGCGAGATCACCGACCCCGATCAGGGTTTCGGCGGCCTCGGCGAGCGCGTTCACCCGCTCCAGCGCACTGGCCGGACTCACCGGTACCGCGTCGAGCAGTTCCACCCGGCGGCGTGCGGTCTCGGCGGCGGCGAAGATATCGCCCGCCCAGCACTGCGCTGCCGCCAGCGCATCGAGAGCGGCACTGTGCGCCAACGGTTCTCCGGTCCGCTCCGCCAGCTCGACCGCTCGCCGGGCCAGGGTGATCGCGGCGGCGGTGGGCTCGGCAGTCGCCGCGGCGGTGGGCCCAGCGTTCGGATGGGTCGCGGCGGGAGTGGGCTCGGCCGCGGAGCCCACGATCGGACGAGTCGCGGCGGTCGGCGGTGTCGTGCGGCCGCTCGCGGTGTGAGCGGTGGCTGCGGGCGTCGTGCCAGCCGGAGCGGTACAGGGGGCAGGTGTCGCCGTCGCCGCGGGTGGCTGTCCGATGATCGGGGCCGTGCCGCCCTCGGCGGCGGCTCGCCGGTCGGGCGGGCGCGGTGTGATACTCGCGGCCCCGCGAGTGGTGTCGGCCGTCGCTGCGCCGGACGAATCATCCTCGGGGACCATGGTTTTCAGCTCCGCGGCCATCGTGTCGTCGAGGTGGGCGAGCACCCCGCATTCGGCCAGCGCCACCGCGGCCACGGCGGCCGGGTCGTCGCCGCCCAGGGCTCGTGCCTCGGTCAGCAGGGTCGCGGCCTCGGTCGGGGGTGGCGGCGCGGAGAAGGTGTCGGCCAGGCGGAATACGGTGATGGCGGCCGTGGCGAGGTCGCGGGCCGCTGCGGCCTGCTCTCCGGCGGTCCGTGCGATGTCGGCGGCGGCGCGGTACAGGCGGTACATGTCCTCGCCGCGCATCCGGCATCCGGCCACCTCGGCCGCGTGCCGCAGTGCCGCAGCCGCGGCGGCCGGGTCGTCGGTGAGGGACGCGGCCTGCTCGTATCGCAGCTGCGATTCGCCGATCAGGTTGCGGGAGAAGGCCAGTCGCGCGAGGGCCGAGGCCAGGGCGTGCGCGTCGGCGCGGTGATCGTCCTGCTCGGCCGCCCAGGCCAGCGCCGCCCGGATATCGTCGGCCGCCGCGTCGAAGCGGGTGCGCCAATCGCCGGTCGGCTCGGCCGCGTCCAGTGCGGTGGCGGTCGTCAGGCACCACCGCAGATGGCGCGCGAGCACGTCCACCAACTCGCCGGTCTCGACCAGCTGTTCGGTCTCGTACTGCCGAATGGTCGCCAGCGCCCGGTAGCGGGTGCCGCGTGTGGAGGGCACGGCGGTCAGCAGGCTCTGCTCGGCCAGCCGCGCCAGCCCCTCGGTCACCGAGAACGGTTCCAGCGGTGTGTATCCCGCCACCGCGACGGCATCGGCCGCGGTGAACGGCGCGACGAAGACGGCGATGCGGCGCAGCAGGCAGCGGTCCTCGGCCGTCAGCAGCGCCTGACTCCAATCCAGCATGGCCCGCACGGACCGGTGCCGTTCATCGGCACGCCGCCCGCCGACCAGCAGCCGCAGCGGATCGGCGAGGCTGGCGCGCAGTCCGTCCAGGCCCAGCGTGGGCAGTCGCGCCGCCGCCAGTTCGATGGCCAGCGCCAGCCCGTCGAGTCGCTGGCACACCTCGAAGACCTGATCCACCTGCTCCGCGGGCACGGTCGAGCCCAGTGCCGCGGCCCGGTCCAGGAACAGCGCGACGGCATCGGCCGTGCCGCCGTCCACCGACAGCGACGGCACCGGGTAGACCTGCTCGAAGGGCACCATGAGCCGCGCCCGGCTGGTGGCCAGCACGGACACTCGCGGGCAGCGCGCGAGCAGGCGTTCGACGAACGGCACCACGCCGTCGAGCAGATGTTCGCAGTTGTCGAGCACCAGCAGCGTGTGCCGGTCGGCGAGGGCGGCCAGCACCGAATCGTCGAGGCTGCGCCCCTGCTGCTCGCCGAGTCCGAGCGCGCGGGCCACCGCGGAGCCGGTCATCTCCGGATCGGTCACCGGCACCAGGTCCACGAACCACGCGCCGTCGCCGAATGCACCCGCCAGATCCGC
>NZ_JASCXP010000380.1:0-7228 GCF_030010695.1 Nocardia sp. CC201C | reverse complement strand
GCCACGCAATTCGCCGTACACCGGGCAGTCGGCCCGCACATACAGCCGCAGCGGGGTCAGCGACACCACCAGTTTGAAGGTGAAGGTCAGCTTCTCTCCGGTGCGCGTCCACAGCTCCCGGAAGAAGGTGTCGACCACACTGTTCAACCGCAGCATGATGGCCGGGAATTCGCCGGCGTCGTCGGCCAGCACCCCCACCACCGGGGTGAGCTGGGCGGTGATGTTCACCAGCTGGTCGGCGTGATTGTCCATGGCGGTGCCGACGGTGCCGAGGGTGTCGCCGGTGCCCAGCAGCAGCGCCGCCAGTTCCTCCTGCTTCTCGGCGACGGTCCGCAGGGGCGCGACCGTGCTGTGCAGCGCGTCCACCAGATCCGGTGCGGTCTCCGCCAAGGTCGCGATGGCCCGCTCCCAGGTGCGCAGGGTGCTCGGGCCGGTGTCCTCGGTGCTGAGCCGGTTCATCTCGTCGACCACCCGATTGAGCCCGTCCACGGTGGCGGTCAACGTCGCGCCCTTGCCGGCCGTGGCATCGGCGAGAGTGCGGATGAGACCCAGGGAGCGGTCGCTGTCGTCGCGGCCGACGGCGCGCAGCAGTTCCCGCACCTTGACCAGGGTGGTCTGAAACAGTTGCGTCGGCAGCGTACGGTCCTCGGCGATGGTCGCACCGTCCGTGAGCGGCCGCCCGACGGCGTTTTCATGGGACGGCCCGACGGCGTTTTCATGGGACGGCCCGCCGTCGTCTCCTTGGGACGGCCCGCCGTCGTTGTCCACCAGTTGCACCGAGGAGACGGCGAAGGCGTTGCTCGGCACGATGCGTGCCGTGACGGTGCTCGGAATCCGCCGCGCGTGTTCGGGTTTCAGGTCGATGGTCACGATATTGGGCGAATCGCCGCGTGCCGGGGTGACGCCCCGGACCATGCCGACCAGCACCCCTCGGAACTTCACATCGGATTTCTCCGGCAGACCGTCGCCGACACTCCCGAGCAGCGCGGTCACCGTGACCCTGCGATCCAGATCGCCCCGGGATTTCGCCAGCAGCAGCTGGGTCGCGACCACGCAGATCACCAGGAAGACCACCCCGGTCGCCAGCAGTAGCCGGGTGGACGGCCCCCGGCCGTCCAGTTCGAACGCATTGCCCCGTGTCCTGTTTCCCATGTCGTGCCTAACCCCCCAGTCGTCCGCCCGCGTCGATGCCCCAGAACGCCATGGTCAGCAGCATGTTCAGCACGGCCATGATGGTGATGCTGGCGCGCATGGCCCGCCCCGCCGCGATGCCGACCCCGCGCGGGCCACCGGTGGCGTAGAAGCCGTAGTAGCACTGGATGGTGGACATGACCGCCACGAAGACACACACCTTGATCACCGCGAAGACGATGTCGCGCCCGCTGAGCATGAGCGCGAAGTAGTGCAGATAGGTACCGGTGCCCTGCCCGCTGGCGAGGAAGACGACGAGTTGGCAGGCCAGGAAGTTCAGCGCCAGGCAGGCGACGAACAGCGGCAGGATGGCCAGCGCCGAGGCCAGTACCCGCGTGGTCACCAGATACGGAATCGGGCGGATGGCCACCGATTCCAGGGCGTCGATCTCCTCGGCGATCCGCATGGCCCCCAACTGCGCGGTGAAGCGGCAGCCCGCCTGGATGCCGAAGGCCAGCGCCGCCATGAGCGGGGCCAGCTCCCGCACCGCGGCGAGGGAAGTGATGAGCCCGGTGGCCGGACCCAGGCCGAGCAGTTGCAGCGCGTTGTAGCCCTCGATGCCCACGATCGCGCCCGTCGCGCCACCCACCACCAGCACCACGCCCGCGGTGCCGCCGCCCACCACGATGGAACCGTTGCCCCAGGTCACATCGGAGAGCAGCCGCAGGAACTCACGCGAATACCGTTGCAGCACAATCGGTATGCCCGCGATGGCACGGAAGAAGAAGGCCACCATGTGGCCGACGCGCGCCAGGTGGTGACGGCCGAAACCGGCCCCCGCCACCAGCGGGCGCGTTCCGGCGATGGTGTAGCCGGTCGCCATGATCAGAATCCCGCCCGCGGGAACAGGATCAGATACATCTGGCTCATCAGCACATTGACCAGCATGAGCAGCAGAATCGACTGCACCACGGCGGCATTGACCGCGTTCGCCACCCCCGATGCGCCGTGCCGGGCGTCGAGCCCCTTGTAGCACGACACCACCGCCACGATCACCCCGAACACCATCGCCTTGAGCAAGGTCAGTACCAGATCGTCGACCGTGGCGAAGGAGGCGAATGTGGCGGTGTAACTACCCGGGGTGCCGCCCTGGAGGGTGACCGTGAAGGCGTATCCGGCCAGAAAGCCGATGAAACAGGTGAATCCGGTCAGTGCGACGGCCACCACCACCGCGGCGGCCAGGCGCGGCACCACCAGCCGCCGGATCACCGACACCCCCATGACCTCCATGGCCGCGGTCTCCTCCCGAATGGTCCGCGACCCCAGATCGGCGCTGATGGCAGACCCCACGGCCGCCGCCATCAGAATGGCGGCGACCATCGGCGCGCCCTGCCGGATGACCGCAAGCCCATTGGCGGCCCCGGCCAGCGAGGTCGCCCCGAGTTGCCCGGCCAGCAAACCGAATTGGATGGACAGCGTCACCGCGATGGGCACCGTGACGAATAGGGTCGGCACCACCGCCGTGCGTGCCATGAAGGTCGCCTGTTCGACGAACTCGCCGAACGGGAACCGGCGACGCGCGATATCGGACATCAGATATTGGCAGGCGCGCACCCCGAGTACGAACTGCCCGCCGACCGTGCGCAGCGCGGCGAGGGGATGGCGGTTCGCATAACCCCGGGACCACCGCACCACCTCGGCGCGCGCCGAGGCCGCATCGGGTGGGGGTGGGGGAGCGGTGGTGGTCATCGCCGGGCCTACCGTTCGGCCGTGGCGGATACCGGGCGGTCGGTGGCGGGTGTGCCCTGCGCCCGGAAGATCAGCGAGAGGCGCTTCAGGCCGCGCAGCATGAAGCTGGGTTCGTACTCGAAATCGTTGTCCGGGCCGAATTCCACCGCGCCGAAGCGCGCCGCCAGCTCCTCGACCATGATCCGGGATTCCAGCCGGGCCAGCGGCGCGCCCAGGCAGGCGTGGATACCGGCGCCGAAGGCCAGGTGCGACCTGACATCCGGCCGTTCGGGGTCGAACTCCTCGGGCCGCTCGAACGCGGCCTCGTCTCGGCTGGCCGAGCCGAAACCGAGCACCACCAGCTGCCCGGCCGGGATGGTGTAGCCGCCCAGCGTCGCCTCGGTCTTGGTGATGCGGAACATGCTCTGCACGGGGGCGAGGAAGCGCAGCCCCTCCTCGATGAGGGGTGCGGCATGCGCGGTGGGGTCCGCGCGCAGCCACTCCCACCACCGGGGCGCGTGCGCGATCTGTTCGAACACTCCGGTCAGCAGTTTGGTCGAGGTCTCGTTCCCGGCGATGAGCAACTGCTGGATGATGCTCAGGCAGGCGGCCGTGCTCAGCGGTTCGTCACCGTCGGCGGCGCTGGGCGCGTGGACCAGTCCGCTCAGCAGGTCGTCGCGCGGATGCGCGCGCCGGTCGTCGAGTTCGGCGGCGAAGAAGCGCTGATACTCCAGCAGACCGCGGGCCTGCTCCAGACGTCCGCCGTCGTCGAGTTCCGCGCCCACCGTCGCGGTGAACTGATCCGACCAGCGTTTGAAATCGTCGATCCGGTCGTCGGGCACATTCAGCACATGGGCGATGACCCGCAGGGGCAGTGGTGCCGCAACGGCTTTCACGAACTCCACCGGCGTGCCGTCGGGTAGTCCCTCGGCCAGCTCGCGGGCGATCTCGCGGATGCGCGGCTCCAGGCGTGCGATGAACCGGGGCGTGAACGCCTTGGCCAGCATGCGTCGGTAGTAGTGATGCTCCGGCGGATCGGCGGTGAGCAGCGTCGGCACCGCGGGCCACCCCTGTGCCTGGATCCGCTCGAGTTCCTCCTTGATGGACTCGGGCGGGGGCAGCTGCGGCAGACCGAAGTTCGACGAGAACACCTCGTGATCGGCCAGCGCCGTGGCGACCAGCTCGCGCGAGGTCACGAACCACATGCCCCGGCTCGCCACGAAGTGCACCGGCGCCTCCCGGCGCAGGGCGCGGTGCCAGGGATACGGGCATTGCAGTGTCTGCGGATCCAGGGGATCGAACGCGGGAGCGGAGCAGGGCGAGGTATCGGTCAAAGCCGCCTCCAAAGATGTTGCCCCCCACAGAAAACAGGCGGGTGGGCCGGGTCTTGACTAATTAATTGGCCAATATAATAGTGATCCGTGTCATAGACAAGCGGGGGTCGCGCAGCGCGGTCGCCGAGAACGGAGGTGGGGCATGTCGAAGGCCCTGGTGACGGGTGCGGGCAACGGAATCGGCCGCGCCATCGCGAAACAGCTGGCGGACAACGGATTCCAGGTTGTTGCCGTCGACCTCGACAAGGCCGCGGCGGCGGCCACCGCCGCCGAGATCGGCGGGACGGCGCTCGACTGCGATATCTCCGACGAGCAGGCGGTCGGGGAGTTGGCCGCCACGGTCGGTCCGCTGGACGTGCTGGTCAACAATGCCGGATCTGGCGCTCGCACACCCTCGACGACTCCACCCTGACCGATGTCGACGCGGTGCTGCGCACCAATGTGATCGGTAGCTGGTTGGTGGCCCGAGCCTGCGTGGCGAACTTCCCGGCGCACGGCGGGGCGATCGTGAACCTCACCTCCGTGCTGGCCGAGATGTCGGGACCGGGGCGTGGCATGTACCCCGCGTCCAAGGCCGCCATCGTCGCCCTCACCAAGCAGATGGCCACCGAGTACGCACCGCGCGGGATCCGGGTGAACGCGGTGGGGCCGGGGTTGGTCCTCACCGAGGGCACCCGGGCCGAATTCGGCGATCCCGGTCTGCAACGGGCCATCGGTGCGGCCATGCCGCTGGGACGGCTCGGCACGCCGGAGGACATCGCCGCCGCGGTCGGGTTCCTGATCTCCCCGGCCGCGAGCTATATCACCGGGCAGGTGCTCTACGTCGACGGCGGCTGGACCAGCAATGGGTCGGCCTTCATCGGCATGGCCGCGCAGCGCTATGTCGAACAGCTGACGGCGGCACCATGAGCGCCATCCGTCACCTTCTCTCCCGCAATGTAATTCACTCTGGTTGGAGGATGTCATGACCGACCTTCGCGACGGCCGCGAGCTCGCACCGGGCGAGGCCCGCTCACCCGGGCCCAGTGTGCAGAGCCTGTTGTCCGGTGACACCCGGGAGGTGCCGCCCCCGCTGCTCGAGGAGTCCTACGAATACCTGGGGTCGGAGGACATCGACAAGGAGCGCTACCTCTCCGCGGACTTCCACCGGCTCGAGGTGGAGAAGGTGTGGAAGAAGGTCTGGCAGCTGGCCTGCCGGGAGGAGGACATCCCCGCGCCCGGCGACTACATCGTCTACGACATCGCCGATATCTCCCTGATCGTGGTGCGCACCCGGGACGGCGAGATCAGGGCGTATCACAACGCGTGCCTGCACCGGGGCACCCGGCTGTGCGACGACAACGGTCACGCGGAACAGCTGCGCTGTCCGTTCCACGGTTTCACCTGGGGGCTGGACGGGGCGCTCGCCGAGGTGCCCAGCCGCTGGGACTTCCCCCACGTGGAGGATGCGAAATTCGCACTGCCGCAGGCGAAGACCGATGTGTGGGCGGGATATGTCTTCGTCAATCCGGATCCCGACGCGGTCTCGCTGCACACCTATCTGGGCGAGGTCGAGAAACACTTCGCGTATTTCAAGCTGGAGGAGCGGTTCAAGGCGGTGCACGTCGCCAAGGTGATCGACTGCAACTGGAAGGTCGCTCTGGAAGCGTTCATCGAGTCCTACCATGTCATCTCGACCCACCCGCAACTGCTGGAATACCTGGGCGACAGCAATACCCAGTACGACGTCTACCGTGGGTCCGACGGGCAGCCCGGCTTCAATCGGATGATCACCCCGCAGGCCACCACCAGCCCGCATCTGGAACCGCTGGAGCCCCAGGATGTGCTGGAGGCCATGTTCCGCGACTTCTACCCCGAGGGCATCGGGGCCATTCACGTCCCCGACGGTGAGTCGGCGCGGCCGATCGTGGCCGAGGCGCTGCGGCAGCGCCTGGTGGAGCGCTCCGGGGCGGATCTGTCCGGGGTCAGCGACAGCGAGATCGTGGACGCCATCCAATATTTCGTCTTCCCGAACATGTGCCCGTGGGCGGGTGTCGGCGCACCGCTGACCTACCGCTTCCGGCCCTACGGCAACGATCCGGATCGCTGCGTGTTCGACATCATGTTGCTCGCGCCGCTCCCGCCGGGTGTGCCCAAACCCAAGGCCGGTCCGATCCACTGGTTGGGTCCGGACGAGGACTTCAGCGCCGCACCGGAACTGGGCGGGCTGGTTCCGGTGTTCAATCAGGACCTGTCGAATCTGCCGCTGGTGCAGCGCGGTCTGAAGGCCATGACGAAACCCGGTGTGACCCTGGCGGATTACCAGGAGGTCCGGATTCGGCAGTTCCATCAGGATCTGGACGCGTACCTGGCGAAATGACCCGAATCGGCACTGGACGGGCGATCGCGCCCCGTGCTATCAATTAATTATCGGACCAACTAATAGATAGGTCATCGTGTTGGACACCGACATTCCCGCCGAGATCGGTCGAGACGAACTGATCCGGATCTTCCGCAAGGCCACCCGAATCAAACTGTGTGACGAGAAGTTCCGGTCGCTGGTGCTGGCCGGACAGGTCAGCGCGCAGTACTACTCGCCGCGCGGCCAGGAGATCGTCTCCGCGTCCGTGGGCACACTGCTGCGGCCGGACGACCATGTCGTCACCACCTACCGGGGGTTGCACGATCAGCTCGCCAAAGGTGTTCCGCTGCGCGAACTCTGGGCCGAATTCATGGGCAAGGCCACCGGGATGTGCAAAGGCAAGGGCGGGCCGATGCACATCACGCACCCGGAGTCCGGGCTCATGGTCACCACCGGCATCGTGGGCGGCGGACTGCCCATCGGCGCGGGGCTGGCCCTGGCGGCGCGGCTGCGCGGCACCGACCAGGTGACCGTGGTGAACTTCGGCGACGGGGCCAGCAATATCGGCGCGTTCCACGAAGCCTGCAATCTCGCCGGAATCTGGAAGCTGCCGGTGATCTTCTGCTGCCACAACAATCTCTACGCCGAACACACCGCATACGAGGACGGCACCAGTGTGGCGCGCATCGCCGAC
>NZ_JASCXP010000379.1:0-7228 GCF_030010695.1 Nocardia sp. CC201C | reverse complement strand
GGCTGGATTTCCTGCACCGCACCCTCGGCGCGCCGTGGCCCGCCGTCGACGACGACAGCCTGCTCGACGATATGGATCGCTGGCTGGGTCCCGAACTCGACACCGCGCGCCGCCGCGCCGATCTGGAACGCGTCGACGCCGGGCAGGCACTGCGCCGGCTACTGCCCTGGCCGGAGGCGGGCCGCTTCGACGAGTTGGCCCCCGAACGGCTGGAGGTGCCGTCCGGCAGCGCGATTCGCCTCGACTATTCCGCCGATCCCCCGGTACTGGCGGTGAAGGTCCAGGAGATCTTCGGCTGGACCGAACCACCCCGGCTGGCCGACGGCCGGGTGCCGATCCTGCTGCACCTGCTCTCCCCCGCTCAGCGCCCGGTCGCCGTCACCGCCGACCTACCGTCCTTCTGGCGCACCGGCTGGCCCCAGGTCCGCGCCGACCTGCGCGGCCGCTACCCCAAACACGCCTGGCCGGAGGACCCCACCACGATGCCCGCGCACCGCGGCACCGCCCGCCGCGCGGCCCGGAGCTGATCACCCCGCGCCGATCCCGAGCAAACGCCACAGTCCGACCGACACCCGGCGACGATGCACGGCAGGGCGGCCGCACTGTACGGCCGGCATCCGGCGGCGGGCGGGCGGCGTCCCTCGGCACATCCGCCGAGCACCAGCCCCGGCGACCACCACAGGTCGGCAGCCGCCTGCGGTGGCGCGATCCCGTTCTGCCGCACCGGTGTTCGCGGCCGCACCGGAACCGGGCTGGACCGGCTCGTCCGGAGAGCGCGGCACGCTCAGACCCCGTAGCCGCCGTCCACGTCCAGCTTCTGGCCGCTGATGAAATCGGCGCGGTCGGAGGCGAGGAAGCAGACGGCCTCGGCGATGTCCTCGGCGTCGCCGAAGGTGCGCAGCGGGATGTTGTTCCGGGCCGCGTCCAGGGCGCGGGCATCCAGGTCGCCGCTGTTGATGAGCCGGTCGGCCATGCCGTCGGTGGTCATGCCCGGGCCGACGCAGTTGGCGCGGATGCCGTAGCGCCCCTCTTCGGCGGCGATGGCGCGGATCGCGGCCTCGACCGCGGCCTTGGGGACCGAGGAGAGGGCGTCGCGGATGGGGAAGCGGGCCGTGGCGGCGGTGGTGATGGCGACGATGGTGCCGCGGCTGCTGCGCAGGGCGGGCAGGGCGGCGTGCACCGCGTTGAAGAATCCGGCGACGTCGGCGTCCACCTGGTGTCGAAGGTCCGCGGGCGCGATACCGCTGAGGTGACGCATGGGCACGTGCGGCCCGGCCGCGTAGACGAGGGTGTGCAGACCACCGCATTCCCGCACCACCTCGCCGACCACCGCGGCCACCCGGTCCGCGTCACCGAGGTCGAGTTGCCATGCCCGGGCCGTCCGGCCGCGCTCGGCCGCCTCCCGCAGCACGGGGTCGAGCCGCTCCGGCGATCGGTGGTAGGTCAGCGCGACCGTGCTGCCGCGCTCGAGCAGCATGCGCGCCGTGGCCCGCCCCAATCCGCCGCTGGCGCCCAGTACCAGCGCCACACCATCGCGGTGACCGAAATCGTCCATGGGTCATTGATAGCCCACCGAACCCAACCAAGCAACTGCTTGGTTCACGAGCGGGCCGCCCGCTGCCGTCGATACGGTTCACGCCCGGGCGGCACCGCGGGCCGCGGCACCCGCGCACCCTTCGGTATCGGAAAGCTGCGCGGCTCGTCGGCCAGCTGGAATCCGGTGCCGTGATGCGTCAACCGCAGCGGGTCCCCCGCCAGCAGGGTGTAGGTGGCGACATGGTCGTGGATCTCCACCGACAGCCGCCGCCCACGCCACACCAGCCGGAACGCGATGCGCTGGAGTTCGTCGGGAAGCGCCGGGGCGAAGGAGATCTCGCCGTCGTGGTCGCGCAACCCGCCGAAGCCGCCCACACAGCCCAGCCAGGTGCCCGCCAGCGAGGCGATGTGCAGCCCGCTGCCGACATTGCCGTGCAGATCGTGCAGATCGGTCAGCGCCGCCTCCACGCAGTAGTCGTAGGCCAGCGACAGGTGCCCGACCTCGGCCGCGAGCACCGCCTGCGCGGCGGCCGACAGGGACGAATCCCGGACGGTGAGCGCCTCGTAGTAGTCGAAGTTGCGCCGCTTCTGCTCGGCGGTGAACTCGTCCGGGCACAGATACATGGCGAGCGTCAGATCCGCCTGCTTGATCACCTGTTTGCGGTACAGCGCGAAGTACGGGTAGTTCAGCAGCAGCGGATAGTGCTCCGGCGGCGTGGCGGCGAAATCCCACCGGGCGTAGTGGGTGAAGCCCGCCGACTGCTCGTGCACGCCCAGTTCGTCGTTGTGCGGCACCAGCATTCGCGCGGCGCGGTCGCGCCAGCGCGCGGTCTCGTCGGCGTCGACGCCGAGCGCGCGGGCGATACCGGGGTGACGTGCGCAGGCCGCCGCGGCCGCGTCCAGGTTTCGCCGCGCCATCAGGTTGGTGTACAGGTTGTCGTCGGCCAGGGCGGAGTACTCGTCGGGGCCGGTCACTCCGGCGATGCGGAATCGGCCCGCGCCGTCCTCGTGACCGAGTCCGTCCCACAGACGCGCGGTTTCGACCAGCAGTTCGACACCGAGGTCCCGTTCGAACCGCTCATCGCCGGTGGCCGCGACATAGCGCACCACCGCATGTGCGATATCGGCGTTCACGTGCACGGCGGCGGTTCCCGTCGGCCAGTAGCCCGACCCCTCGGCCCCGTCGATGGTGCGCCACGGGAACATGGCTCCAGGCTGCCCGAGCCGCCGCGCGTGCTCGCGAGCGTGTTCCAGGGTGGAGTGCCGCCAGCGCAGCGCATCGCGAGCCACCACGGGCATGGTGTAGGTGAACACCGGCAGCACGAAGGTCTCGGTGTCCCAGAACGCGTGGCCGTCGTAGCCGGTGCCGGTGAGCCCCTTGGCGGGGATGGCCCGGCTCTCGCCGCGCGCGCCCGCCTGGAGTACGTGGAACAGCGCGAAGCGCACCGCCTGCTGCAATTCCGGATCGCCGTCGATCTCGATGTCGGCGTCGGCCCAGAAGGCGTCGAGGAAGTCGCGCTGGCGCTCGCGCAGCGTCTCCCATCCGGTTTCCATTCCGGCGGCCAGCGCAGCCTCCACCTGGGCGCGCAGGGCCGGGGTGGAGCGGCGGCTGGACCAGCCGTAGGCGAGGTACTTGGTGAGGCGCACCCGGTCACCCCGGGCGAGGTCCACCGCGATGGTCAGCCGCGCCAGATCGTCCTCGGCGTAGATCTCGCAGCGCGGTGTGACCCCCACGGCCAGTTCGTGATTCATGGCGGCCGCCATGCGCAGCCCGGAGCGACGGGTGTGATGGCAGAGCGTGGCCGAGTAGTCCCGGGCGGTGGCGAAGTCCGCGGCCAGGGGCCGGTCCAGGGCCGCCGCCAGCCGCGGATCGTCGCGCGGGACGCTGATCGGCTCGTTGACCAGCAGGTCCGACTGCACCACCAGTTCGAGGTCCGCGTCCAGCGGTTCGACCTCGTAGTGGACGACCGCCAGGGCCCGCTCGGTGAAGGAGACGAGCCGTTCGGAGTGGATGCGCACCCGCCGCCCGGTGGGCGACTCCCAGTCGGTGGCACGGCGCAGCGTCCCCGAGCGGAAGTCCAGGATCCGTTCGTGCGCAATGGTCTTGCCGTAGCGCAGATCCATGGGCTCATCGTCGACGAGCAGCCGGACGATCTTCCCGTCGGTCACGTTGACCACCGTCTGCCCCTCCTCCGGATAGCCGTATCCGGCCTCGGCGTAGGGCAGGGTGCGTTTCTCGTGGAAGCCGTTGAGGTAGGTGCCCGGGGTGCCCACCGGTTCCCCCTCCTCCAGCGTGCCGCGCAGGCCGATGTGGCCGTTGGAGAGCGCGAAGATGGATTCGGTGCGGTGCAACGCGTCCAGATCGAGTCCTTGCCAGCGCAGGTGCCAGGGCGCGATCTCGAATCCGGGCTGCGGTGCCGTCATACCCCGTCCCCGAGCCGGTCCAGATCCGGCACCACCACATCCGCGCCCGCGTCGCGCAGCGCCTGTTCGTGGCGGCCGTCGCGCATCCGGTCCACGCCGACCACGTACCCGAAGCCGCCGGCACGCCCGGCACGCACGCCCGAGACGGCGTCCTCGAAGACGGCCGCGTGCTCGGGCGCGACGCCCAACGCCGCGGCGGCGGCGAGGAAGGAGTCGGGCGCGGGTTTCCCGCGCAGCGCACGCTGCTTGATGACGGTGCCGTCGACGCGGGCCTGGAACGCCTCGCCCAATCCGGCGGCGGCCAGCACGACCCCGGCATTGGCGGAGGAGGTCACCACCGCCACCGCGAGTCCGGCGGCCCGCACCGCCGCGAGATAGTCGACCGACCCCGGGTACACCCGCACCCCTTCCCGCTCCAGCAGATCCAGCAGCAGGCGGTTCTTGGCCTCCCCGAGCGCCGTGACCGTCCACGCCTCGGGCGGGTCGTCGGGCGCGCCGTCGGGCAGTTCGATATCCCGGGATCGCAGGAACTCACGCACCCCGTCCAGCCGGGGCCGACCGTCGACGTAATCCAGATAGTCGGTGTCGCTGAAGGGCCGAAACCCTTCCCCCACATACTGTTCGAGGAATCCGTCGAAGGTCTGCCGCCAGGCCCGGCGGTGTACCGCGGCGGTATCGGTGAGCACCCCGTCGAGATCGAACAATCCGGCGGCGATGGATTCCGGCAGCCCTTGCACCTCTCGCGTCACCCGCCAGCGATACCCAACGGTCTGTCAGCCAAACGCGAACGTTCTAGCCATTTCCTAACCAAGTGTTAGCCGTACTCGAAATCCGACCCCGTACCGTCACTCGGGTGTTCGCCCAAGCATCGTGCCCACTGCTCTCCACCAGCCCTCGCGCCGAGCGATAGCTGCGCGTTCGCGGGTTTAGTCTGAGGGCTGTGGTGAGCAATCGCGTGCTGGTGGTCGACGACGACGCCCGGGTGTTGGCGTCGGTGACGCGCGGGCTCCGGCTCTCCGGATTCACCGTCGATACCGCCACCGACGGTGCGGCCGCGCTGCGGCGGATCGCCGCCGTGGCCCCCGACGCGGTGGTGCTGGATCTGAACATGCCCACGCTGGACGGCGTCGGTGTGGTCACCGCGCTGCGCTCACTCGGCAACGAGGTGCCGATCTGCGTACTCAGCGCACGCTCGGCCATCACCGACCGCATCGGCGCGCTGGAGGCCGGGGCCGACGACTACCTCACCAAACCGTTCGACCTGGGCGAGTTGGTGGCCCGGCTGCGCGCCCTGCTGCGCCGGGTCCCCGCGCCGGCCACCCGGACCGCGGACCCGTCACCCATCGTGGTCGGCCCGCTGGTGATCCATCCGGGCAGTCGCCGCGTCTACGCCGACGACATTCCGCTCGACCTGACCAAGCGCGAATTCGACCTGCTCGCCGCCCTGGCCACCGCGCCCGGGCAGGTGTTCAGCCGCGCGCAGCTGCTGCGGCTGGTGTGGCAGTACGACTTCGAGACCCAGACCAAGGTGGTGGACGTCTTCATCTCGTATCTGCGCCGCAAGATCGAGGCCACCGGTTGCCCACGCGTGATACACACCGTGCGCGGGGTCGGATTCAGCCTGCGGGAGGAGCCGTGAGGCGGCCCGTCTCCCTGCGCACGCGCGTCGCACTCGCCAGCGCGCTGTCCGCCGCCCTGGCCATTGTCGCCATGAGCGTGGTGTTCCTGCTCATCGTGCAGACCCGAACCGATGACGAACTCGATGCCGCGCTGCGCTCACTCGAGGTCGTGCGGGTGGACGGGACGGCGTCGGCCGCGGCCTGTGACGGCCGGGTGGTCCGCCTCGAACCGAACGGCGACGGCTGCTGGGAGCTGCCCGCCGACCTGCGCGAGGGCGACCGGGTGGATCTGGGACTCGCGGTACCGCGGGACGTGGTGGCGACGGCGGTGGAGCGCAGGCGATTCCACATCGTCGCCATCGCGCTCTCGGCCATCGCGCTGGCCGCCGCGCTCGGCTGGTTCTTCGCTCACCGCAGTGTGCTGCCGCTGCGCCGGCTCACCGCGGCCACCAAGGATGTGGGCACCCGGCTGTCCCTGGACTTCCCGCGCCGCACGGCCACCACCGAGACCGCCGAGCTGGCCACCGCCATGGACCAGATGCTCGGCCGCATCGAGGAGCAGCGCCGCCACACCGCCGACGCGCTGGCCACCGCCCGCGATTTCGCGGCCACCGCCGCCCATGAGCTGCGTACCCCGCTGACCTCCATGCGCACCGATCTTCAGGTGCTGTCCGGCATGGAGCTGCCCGCGGCGACACGCGCCGAGATCCTCGCCGACGTGCTGGCCGCCCAGGGCTCCCTGGAATCGACCCTGTCCGCCCTGGAACGGCTCGCCCTCGGGGAGCTCACCACCGACGCCGACCGGGAGGAGGTGGATCTCGACGAACTCGTCGACGAGGTGGTCGACGACGCGCGCCGCCGTCACCCCGACGTCACCCTGATATCCACTGTCCCGCAGCCGATCCGGCTGGCGGGCCTGGCCGCGGGCCTGCGCTCGGTGGTGGACAACGCCATCACCAACGCCATCCGCCACGGCGGCGCGGCCCGCGTCGAGGTGGCGGCCCACCGCGATCCGACCGGAACGGTCATCCTCACCGTCGACGACGACGGCACCGGCGTCCCGGCCGCGGAACGCGACCGGATCTTCGACCGCTTCTATCGCGGCGTGGACACCGAAACCCCCGGCAGCGGACTCGGACTCGCCCTCGTCGCCCAGCAGGCGCGACTGCACGGCGGCACCGCGGCGCTGACCGACAGCCCGCTCGGCGGTGCGCGCCTGCGGGTGACGCTGGCCACCGGCGCGCACCGCGATCTTCCCGATTCCTCACCGAACTCCGGCCGCCGCTGAACTTCCGACGCATAACGTGAAAGTCGCCGGTGCGGCCGACAATCACGACAACCGGGCCGCGTCACCCGGGCCGCGACAACCGTTGTGGCGACGGTCACGGCCGCGAAGACCACTGGCCGACCACCTCTCCGGCCAGTGCGCCCGGTCCGCGGCTGCGGACACACGCGGACCGGGCCGACCGCGGTTCGGATCAGCGCACGGTACGCAACGCCTCCGGGGTCAGATCCTTCAGCGTCGGATAGCCGTCCACCGCCATGATCAGATCCGCCTCCGCGAGCAGGGTGCGCAGCACGTGCGCGATGCCGTCGGCCCCGCCCAGCGCCAGACCGTAGGCGTAGGGGCGGCCGATGCCGACGGCCGA
>NZ_JASCXP010000378.1:0-7258 GCF_030010695.1 Nocardia sp. CC201C | reverse complement strand
GACCGACACCCACCAGCACCGGGGTGGTGGGGGCGAGCACGGTGTCGGATGCCTGGTGCCGCACCGCCTTCCGCGCTACGCGCGGCTTCGCGGGGGCCGCGTCGGCCAGGATCGCGGGCAGCGCGCCCAGCGAATCCCGCAGTGCGTCACCGAGACTGCGGGCCACCGACCCGCCCAGCGGCCCGTCGATGGGCGCACCCGCCAGTCCGGCGTCCACGGCCACCAGCGCTCCGCTCGCGGCGGGCACGACGGTCACCCAGAACGTCAGCCGCAGCCCCTGCGGTCCGGTGCCGCGCAGTTCCATCCTGGTAGCGGTCACGGCGGCGACGGTCCAGTCCAGATCGGCGGGAATGCCCATGAACCGCGCCTGCTGGGTGAATTCCAGGCCGGGCTCGGCCGTTCCGGGCGGATCGCCGCGCCAGCCCGCGTGGAACGCCATCCACTCCGGAATCCGGTCGAGTTGCACCAGATAGTCCAGCGCCTGCCGGGCGGAGACCTCGACGGACTGCCGGGCCTGGGCAGTGCGCGCGAAGGCGGCCAGCCCGTCCGGCGGGGTGTACGCGCCGTCGTCGACCGGCGGTTGCGGCCGCTCCCCCGTGCCGGTGAGTCCGGCGATCAGGTCGCGCACGATGCGCGGATCCCTGCGCACCGCCCCCAGCAGTTCACCGCCGGCGCGAATCTGCTTGCGCACCATACGGAACCGATCGAATCCGGGCACCGCCGTCACCGTCCTACCTCCTCATCGAGGGTGAGAGCCTTGGAGACTTACCGTATCGCCATCTACGTTCCAGCGGGAGGGTCGATCCGGCCGCACCGCCGCGCGGTCGCAAACACGACCAATAACACGACCAATCGGGCAATCTTTCGGTTACCCTCGGTGGTGTTGTGTCGTCGTCTCGTCGTCCGTCCGATCGACAGGAAGCGAGCGCACCATGCGAGTGGGATTCATCGGCACCGGCCGCATCGGCGGCACCCTGGCGCGACTGCTGGTCTCCGGCGGCGACCACGTCATCCTCAGCGCCGCCCACCCCGACGGACCCGCCGCCCTGGCCGCCGAACTCGGCCCGCACGCCACCGCCGTCGCCTCGCCCGAGGATATGCTCGCCGCCACCAATGTGGTGGTCATCGCCGTCTGGTGGGACGCTTTCGAGACCCTCGCCCGCGACTACGGCGACGCGCTGCGGGGCAAGATCGTCATCGACACCAGCAATCCGCTCACCGAACGCGACGGACAGGTGGTGCCGGTACCCATACCCGACGGGCTCACCAGTCCGGAGTACCAGCACAAGCGGCTCGGGAACGTGCGACTGGTGCGCACCTTCGGCGACCGCCTCGCCACCGACCTGCTCGCCGACGGCCTGCGCGGCCAGCGCACCGGTGAGACCTCCGAGATGCGGTACTGGAGCGATGACCGGGAGGCCGCCGCCACGGTGGTGCCGCTCATCCGCGACGCCGGATTCCACCCCGTCGACGGCGGCGGACTGGCCCAGTCCGAGAACGCGGGCGAATAGTCCGAGAGCACGGGCGAACAGCGCGTTCGACAGCGGTGGGCGGTCGGGGCGGGCTCACGCCGTGCTCCTGGACCCGCCCCGGTACCAGCTCCGCCCTCCGTCGGCGTAATCGCCCGCGCTAGAGCCGAATTCCCAGCAGTGCGTCCACCGCGGCACGCACCAGGCTCGGCGCGGCGGTGTCGGAACCGCCGTAGTTCACCGCCTGCTGCGCCCAGCTGTCCACGGCGGCAAGCGCTTTCGGGGTATCCAGATCGTCTGCCAGATGCTGGCGCAGCCGGGCCACGGTGTCCGCGGCGGCCGGGCCGGCGGTCAGCGCCGTCGCCGACCGCCAGTGCTCCAAGCGGGAAAGCGCCTCGGCGAGCACGGTATCCGACCATTCCCGATCCTGCCGGTAGTGCCCGGCGAACAGCCCCAGCCGAATGGCAGCCGGATCGGTGCCCGAGCGGCGCAGCGTCGAGACGAACACCAGATTGCCGCGCGACTTGGACATCTTCTCACCGTCCAGGCCGATCAGCCCGGCGTGCACATAGTGGCGGGCGAACCGGCGACCCTTCACCAGCGCCTCCGCGTGCGCGCTGGAGTACTCGTGATGCGGATAGATGAGGTCGCTGCCGCCGCCCTGGACATCGAACTCGGTGCCGATGCGGTTGAGCGCGATGGCCGCGCACTCGATATGCCAGCCCGGCCGCCCCTCACCGAACGGCGCGGGCCAGGACGGTTCGCCCGGGCGGACGGCCCGCCACAGCAGCGGGTCGATCGGATCCCGCTTGCCGGGGCGCTGCGGATCGCCGCCGCGCTCGGCGAAGAAACGCTCCATGGTCGCGCGGTCGTAACCGGACTCGTAGCCGAACTGCTCGGTGGCGTCGTGGCGGAAGTAGATGTCGGGGTGGTCCGGATCGTCCACCACATAGGCCGCGCCGCAGGCCAGCAGCTTGTCGACCAGTTCCACGACCTCCTGCACCGATTCGATCGCGCCCACGTAGTGCCGCGGCGGAATCACCCGCAGTTCGCGCATGTCCTCGCGGAACAGGTCGATCTCGCGGCTGCCCAGTTCCCGCCAGTCGATCCCGTCGCGCTCGGCCCGCTCGAACAGCGGATCGTCCACATCGGTCACGTTCTGCACGTAGTGCACCTCGTGCCCGCCGTCGCGCCAGATCCGGTTGACCAGGTCGAAGGTCAGGTAGGTGGCGGCGTGGCCGAGGTGGGTGGCGTCGTAGGGGGTGATGCCGCAGACGTACATGGTGGCGGTACGCCCCGGCGTCACCGGGCGCACCTGCCGATCGGCGGTGTCGTACAAGCGCAACGCCGGTCCGGATCCGGGAACGGTCGGGACAGCGGTATCGGACCAGGACTGCATGATTCGAGGGTAAAGGGACGATCGAGGCAGCTCCGCGCCGCCCCCGCGCGAGGAGACCCGCACCACCCACGGCGATATGCGCGGACCTGCATGAAAGCGTGCCGGGTGGGGACGTCAACCATTGGAATCATGATGTACGCAACGAACCAGGCCGCGGATGGGCGAGGCGGGGTGCGGACGCCCGCCCCGACACCGGGCGGACGGTGCGCGTGCGCGGACGGTTCCGGGCTACGGGTGACGGGCGGTGCGGTCGTCGGCCTTCCCTGCCGACCGCACCGTACTTCGGAACGGGATCGGGAGGCCGACCCGCCGTGCGATGCGGAGCACGACCCGGGGAACCGGCCCATCGCGAGTACGGAGCACGGGTCGGGGAAGCCAACCGGCGGAGCGAGCCGGAACGCGGACCGGGGAAGCCGACCAGCGGGAGCGAGCCGGAACGCGGACCGGGGAAGCCGACCAGCGGGCGCGAGTCAGAACGCGGGCCAGGGAATCGGCCGGTTGCTGTTGGGTAGCGGCAGCCGCGGATCGTCGAGTAGCGCCCGCGCCCGCGTCTCCAGCGCGTCGATCTCGGTGTCGGTGATCGACTCCGCCAGCCCGTCACCCAGCTCACCGGGCAGCGCCTTCACGAAAACCGTGATGTCGGAGAGCAATTCGTCCTCGATCGGCTCCCCGGCCCACCCCCACAGCACGGTCCGCAACTTCGGCTCGGTGTGCAGGCAGATGCCGTGGTCCACCCCGTACACCCGTCCGTCGACGCCGTCGAGCGCATGCCCGCCCTTGCGGTCGGCATTGTTGAGCAGCACGTCCAGGACGGCGAGCCGCCGCAGCCGGGGATCGTCGGCGTGCACCAGCGAGAGCGGACGCCCCGAGCCGTCCAGCGCGCGCAGCACCTCCCGGAACCCGTCGGGCACCTGCCCGGCCGGGCACAGATCCACCAGCTCCGGCCGCCCGTCGACCGGCTCGATCTGATCGACCCACCGCTGCACCATGCCCGGACCCACCGGCCCGTCGCGCAGGATGGTCTCGGGTATCAGCCCCCACCCCAGTGCCTCCGACACCCGATAGGACGCCACCTCGCGCCCGGCCAGGGTGCCGTCCGGGAAGTCCCACAGCGGCCGCTCCCCGCGCACCGGCTTGTACACCACCCGCACCCCGTCGGCCTCGCACACCAGCGTCACATTGCTGGCCGTGGTCACCTGTCCGACCACCGTCAGATCCGCGGTCCGGAACGGGTCGCCGGTCATGGGCTCAGTCCTCGGCCTCGGTCGCGCCGAAGATGTCGCCGCGCTTGTAGCCGTTGGTGCGCACGCACATATGCCCCTGGGGTGACAGCGGCTCCCCGCACAGCGGGCACGGCGGCCGTCCGGCGGCGATCACCCGCGCCGACCGTAGCGCGAACTCGCGCGCCTGGATCGGGGTGAGGAACACCCGGACCGCGTCGGGGCCCTCCTCGGTGTCGTCGAGCACCACCGACTCGTCCACCTCGGTGTCGGTGATGGCCAGCAGCTCCACCACCACCGCGCCCGCGTCGGCGTCCCAGCCCAAACCCATGGTGCCGACCCGGAATTCGGCGTCGATCGGGGTGACGAGCGGGTCGGTGTCGGCGACATCGGCGGGCTGCGGCGGCACCGGGGTGCCGAAGCGGCGGGCCACCTCGTCCAACAGCAAGCCCATCCGATCGGCCAGCACCTTCACCTGCTGTTTCTCCAACAGCACGCTGATCACCCGCGGTTCCTGCACGGCCTGCAGGTAGAAAGCGCGGTCGCCCGGCTCGCCGACGGTGCCGGCGATGAATCGATCGGGGGTGCGGAAAATGTGGATTGCTCGTGTCAATCTGCACCTCCTGACTGCCCTACACGGGATGAGAACTACTCGGCATGAGAATCGGGGCGTTCCGCATCCCCATTATCCGTACTCGCGGTATCGCCTGTCTCTCCACCGGGAACCGGACCGGTGGCCGCGGCGTCGCCGCGGCGCGGGGAAACCGCCGCCAACGTGGACAAATCCGTACCCGTGTCGTTCACCCGCCACACGTACGGGGCGGTCGGTGTGTACCGGACCACGCTGATCGACGCGGGCTCCACGACAATGCGCTGGAACAGGTCCAGATGCATGCCGTACGCGTCCGCGAGCACGGATTTGATGACGTCGCCGTGGGTGCACGCCACCCACAACGCGTCACCCCCGTGTTTTCGTGCCAGCGCCGCATCGTGTTCGCGCAGAGCGGACACCGCACGGAACTGCACCTGCGCCAAGCCTTCTCCGCTCGGGAACGCCGCCGCCGACGCGTGCCGCTGCACCACCTTCCACAGCGGTTCGGACAGCAGCTCGCCCAGGGGTCTGCCGGTCCAGTCGCCGTAGTCGACCTCCAGCAGCCGCTCGTCGGGTTCGGGTTCGATACCGAGCTTGTCGGCCAGCGGGGCGACCGTGCGCTGGCAGCGCAGCAGCGGCGAGCACACGATGTGCTCGACGGGCAGCGAACCCAATCGCTGCACCAGCGCCTGCGCCTGTTCGCGGCCACGGTCGGTCAGATCGACCCCCGCACTGCGACCGGCCAGCGTGTGGGCGGCATTCGACGTGGACACGCCGTGCCGCAACAGGATCACCGTCACCGGGCCAGCCTACTGGCTACGCGGAATGCCGACATGTGATCACGTCGCCGAGATGACGCCGCCGGCCAGCAGGCCCATGACCGCCAACCCCAACACGATGCGATAGCCCACGAACCAGTTCAGTGAGTGGCCGGCCACGAAACGCAGCAGCCACGCCACCGACGCGTACCCCGCCGCGAACGCGATGATCGTCGCCACCAGCAGCTGCGGACCCGAGGCGTTGAGCCCGGCCCCGGCCGGTTCGAAGGCGTCCGGCAGCGAGAACAGCCCCGACGCGGTGACCGCCGGAATGGCCAGCAGGAACGAGAACCGCACCGCCGCCTCGCGGGTCAGCCCGCAGAACAGGCCGGCCGTCGAGGTCGCCCCGGAACGCGACACGCCCGGGATGAGCGCCAGGCACTGCGCGAAACCCATGACGAGGCCGTCGCGGGTGGTGAGCTGCTCGATCGGCCGCTGCTTCTTGCCGTAGTACTCGCCCGCGGCGATCACCAGCGCGAAGGCGATGAGCATGAACGACACCAGCCACAGATTCCGCGCGCCCGTACGGATCTCGTCCTTGAACAGGAAGCCGATCAGGCCGATCGGGATGGTGGCGATGATCACGTACCAGCCGATGCGATAGTCGAGTTCGCGCTGCGCGTCCGCGTCCAGGCCGTATCCGGTGTCGCCGTACCCGGTGTCGCGGTAGACCGGCAGCTGGGTGGTGGGCTGATCGTGCAGCGGCACGGTCTCGCGCTGGCGAGCCTTCAGTTTCATGCCCACGGTGGTGAACCAGGCGACCAGGATGCGCCAGATGTCCTTGGCGAAGAACACCAGAACGGCCGCCTCGGTACCCAACTGGGTGACGGCGGTGAACGACGCGCCCGCATCGTCGCCGAAGAACACCGACGACACGATTCGCAGATGCGCCGACGACGAAATCGGCAGAAACTCCGTCAAGCCCTGCACCAGCCCCAGCACCACCGCCTGCAGCCACGTCATCGACTCGCCCACGCACCACTCCTGTCCACACCGAATCCTCTACTGCCGGTGGGCAATTCGCCCACCGTCGACGGCCTGCCCCGCACCCGGCCCCGCCGCGATATCGTTGGCGACCCTACCCGCCCGCCCGCGCGGGCTGGTAGGGGTCCGCCGCAACCGCGATGTGGCGAGGTCGACGGCGAGGCTTGCGCCCTGGGAAACCACCTGTGCGCCTAGGCTGACGCGTGTGACACGAGGGTTTGCACGGTGATGGAACAGCGGACGGTGGGCCGCAGTGGACTACGGGTGTCCCGAATGGGGCTGGCCACGCATACCTGGGGCCGGGAGACCGACGCCGACGACGCGGCCGCCCAGCTCATGGCGTTCGTGGAGGCGGGCGGCACGCTCGTCGACACCTCCCCCGCCTACGCCGACGGGACCGCGCAGCGCATTCTCGGCGAACTGCTGCGCGAGATCGGCAGAGACGAGCTGGTGCTGTCGGGCAGCGCGGGACGCACGCCGGTGCTGGCCGATCCGGCCGCGCCCGCGCCCGCACCCACCCGATGGACGGTGGACGCGTCGCGGCGCACCATGATGCGCCAGCTCGACGCCACGCTCGCGACGCTGGGCACCGACCATCTCGACATCTGGACCGTGGACGCCTGGGATCCGCACACGCCCCTGGAGGAGATCGCGGCCACGCTCGAGTACGCGGTGCGCACCGGGCGGGTGCGCTACGCCGGGGCGCGCGGCTACGACGCCTGGCAGTTGGCGACGCTGGCCGCCGCCGCGCCGATCACCGCCGCCTATTCGCCGTA
>NZ_JASCXP010000377.1:0-7333 GCF_030010695.1 Nocardia sp. CC201C | reverse complement strand
TGCCCGCGCTGGTGGCGGTGAGGCTGGTGGTGGCGGTGGGCCGGTCGGGGAGCCGCCGCAGCCCGGACGCCTCGGCGAGTTCCACCACGGCCGTCTCGCCCCTCATCGCGAACGAGGCGGCCACTTGATCTCCGACCGGCCCGGTGACACCCGTCTGCAGACGGGCGAAACCCGCGGCCACCATGGCGTCCACGGTGCCGTCACCGCCGTCGGCCACCGGCGCGCTCACCACCGGGACCTCCGGGCGCACGCGCCGGAGCCCGGCCGCGATGTGCGCGGCGACCTGCGGGGCGGTCAGCGACCCCTTGAACTTGTCGGGGGCCAGCAGCACGTGGCCCTCCTGCCATCCTTTCCTCACCCCACCGCGCGGTTGGATCACACCGTGCTCCCGCTCGCTTCGTACTCCAGGGCGGCGATGGAGGTGGGCGCGTCATCCATCGAGCCGGCCAGCTCCTCGAACTCGTTGATGCTGTCGATCTCGAGGCCCATCGACACATTGGTGATGCGTTCGAGGATGACCTCCACCAGGACCGGCACCCGGTGCTCGGCCATCAGCTTCTTGGCGTCCTCGAGCGCCTGCCCGATGCGGTCGGGTTCGGAGACGCGAATGGCCTTGCAGCCCAGCCCCTCCGCCACCTTCAGGTGATCGACGCCGTAGCCGCCCACCTCGGGGCTGTTGATGTTGTCGAACGACAGTTGCACGTAGTAGTCCATATCGAACTGCCGCTGTGCCTGCCGGATCAGACCGAGGTAGGAGTTGTTCACCACCACGTGGATGTACGGGATGTTGAACTGCGCGCCGACCGCCAATTCCTCGATGAGGAACTGGAAGTCGTAGTCACCCGACAATGCGACCACCGGGGTGTCCGGGTCGGCGGTGGCCACCCCGAGCGCGGCGGGCAGGGTCCAGCCCAGCGGTCCGGCCTGGCCCGCGTTGATCCAGTGCCGCGGCTTGTACACGTGCAGCAGCTGCGCCGCCTGGATCTGCGACAGGCCGATGGTGGTGACGTAGCGGACATCCGACCCGAAGGCCCGGTTCATCTCCTGGTACACCCGCTGCGGTTTGATCGGCACCGCGTCGAAGTGCGTCTTGCGCAGCAGGGTGCGCTTGCGCTCGCGGCACTGCGCGGCCCAGTTCGACCGGTCCGGCAGCCGCCCGTCGGCGGCCATCTCCCGCGCCACCTCCAGGAACACCGTCAGCGCGGCCCCGGCGTCGGAGACGATGCCGTAGTCGGGGGCGAACACCCGTCCGATCTGCGTCGGCTCGATATCGACATGCACGAATGTGCGTCCACGCGTGTAGGTTTCGACGCCGCCGGTGTGACGGTTGGCCCACCGGTTGCCGATGCCCAGCACGAAATCCGATTCCAGCAGCGTGGCATTGGCGTAGCGGTGCGAGGTCTGCAAGCCCACCATGCCCGCGTGCAGCGGATGGTCGTCGGGGATGGTGCCCCAGCCCATCAGCGTCGGCACCACGGGAACGCCGGTCAGCTCGGCGAATTCGACGAGCAGCTCGGCGGCGTCGGCGTTGACCACGCCGCCGCCCGCCACCAGCAGCGGCTTCTCGGCGGCGGCCAGCATGGTGAGTGCCTTCTCCGCCTGCGCCCGGGTGGCGGTGGGATGGTGCACCGCCAGCGGCTCGTAGGTGTCGATGTCGAATTCGATCTCGGCCAGCTGCACATCGAGGGGCAGGTCGATGAGCACCGGGCCGGGCCGCCCGGAACGCATGAGTGCGAACGCCTTCTGCAAGGAGCCGGGCACCTGCGCGGGCTCCAGCACCGTCACCGCCCACTTGCACACCGGAGCGGCGATCGAGGCGATATCGACAGCCTGGAAGTCCTCCTTGTGCAGCTTCGCCACCGGAGCCTGGCCGGTGATGCACAGGATCGGAATGGAATCCGCACTGGCGGAATACAGTCCGGTGATCATATCGGTTCCGGCCGGGCCGGAGGTGCCGACGCAGATGCCGATGTTCCCGGCCCGGGCGCGGGTGTAGCCCTCGGCCATGTGCGAGGCCGCCTCCACGTGCCGGGCGAGCACGTGGCGGATGCCGCCGTGCGCCCGCATGGCGCTGTAGAAGGGATTGATGGCCGCGCCGGGCAGCCCGAAAGCCTGTGTCGCGCCTTCCTTCTCCAGGATCAGGACGGCCGCGTCCACGGTGCGCATCCGTGTCACGCCCGCCCCTTTCCGGCCAGCGCCTCGGCCACCAGCAGCAGGGCCGAGTGGTCCAGGGAGCCGTGGCCCATGGCGCGGGCGGCGGCGATGAGCTGCGCGGTCTGCGCGCCCATCGGGATCGGCACCTCGGCCTGGCGGGCGGCGGCCAGGATGATGCCCATATCCTTGTGGTGCAGGTCGATCCGGAAGCCCGGCGCGAAGCTGCGCTCCAGCATGGTCTTGCGCTTGAGTTCGAGGATGCGGCTGCCAGCCAGCCCACCCGCGAGCACGTCGAGGCCCTTCTCGGCATTCGCGCCCAGCGACTCCATGAGCAGGATGGCCTCGGCGATCAGGGCGTAGGTGCCGCCTACCACCAGCTGGTTGGCCGCCTTCACGACCTGACCGGACCCGTTCGGGCCGACCAGCTCGAAGGTCTTGCCCACCGTCTCGAAGATCGGTGTGGCGGTGGCGAAGTCGTCCTCGTTACCGCCGACCATGATGGACAGCGTGGCGTTCACCGCGCCGGGCTCACCGCCGGAGACCGGGGCGTCGAGCACCCGCAGACCGCGCTTGGCGCCCTCGGTGTAGGTCCACTCGGCGGTGCGCGGGGTGATGGTGGAGAAGTCGATGTAGAGGGTGCCCTCGGCGGCGTGCGCCAGGACCTCGGCGAACACCACCTCCACGTGCTCGTCCTGCGGCAGCATGGTGATGACGATGTCCTTGTCGCGCACCGTCTCCGCGATATCGCCGCCACCGGTCGCACCGACGGTGGTCAGCTTGTCGATGGCGGTGGGGTTGACATCGTAGACGGTGACATCGTGACCGGCCTGCACCAGATGCCCGGCCATCGGGCCGCCCATGATGCCCAGTCCGACGAATCCAATCTTGGTCACTTGATCCACTCCCAATCCAGTTCGGGGTCTTTGTATTCCAGGCCGATCCAGCCGTCGTAGCCGCTGGCGTCCAGGGCGGCGAACAGTCCGTCGAAGTCGAGGACGCCGCTGCCCGGCCGGCCGCGCCCCGGCGAGTCGGCGATCTGCACGTGGCCGATGTAGCGGCCCCAGGTGTCGATGACGGAGGTCAGGTTCTCGCCCATCCGGGCCAGGTGGTAGAGGTCGCAGAGGAAGCGCACGTTGGACTCGCCGACCTGTTCGATGACCCGCACCGCCTGGGCCGCGGAGACGATCGGATACGACTGCGACTCATAGGAGTTGAGTGCCTCGAGCAACACGGTCGCCCCGATGCGCTGGGCGGCGCGGGCGGCCAGGCCGAGGTTCTCCAGGGCCAGTTCGTCCTGCTTCTCCGCGTCCTCGCCGGGAATCCGATTGCCGTACAGGGCGTTCAGCGCCGTGCAGCCGGTGCGCTCGGCGATGCCGACCGCCACGTCGATATTGTCGCGGAATCGGGTCTCCTCCCCCGGCACCGAGACCAGACCGCGGCCCGCGGGAATGAGATCGATGAAGTTCAGGCCGACCAATTCCACCCCGGCGTCGCCGATGGCGCGCACGAAGGCGTCGATCTCCTTGTCGCCCGGGGTCGGATTCTCTCCGAACGGCCACCAGAATTCGACGCCGTCGAATCCGGCCGCCTTGGCCGCGGCGGGCCGTTCCAACAGCGGCAGGTCGGTGAAGAGAATCGAACAGTTGACGTCGAATTTCCGGGGCGAGCCTCCGGGTCCGTATTTCATTTCTTTCCCTCGCGATAAGTCGTCCAGCTGCCGAATTCGGTGATGTCGATCAGCTGCGGATAGGAAACGGGCGGACGGCGCAGCACCATGGACAGCACCGAACGGCCGTCCTCGAGTTCGATCACGCCGAGCTCCAGTTCCGGCGGTTCCGCCGGAAGCAGGCTGGTACGCAGCACCTCCATCGGCGCGTCGAACAATTCCCCGACAATCGGAGCGCCCCCGTCGGACACGGGGTGCAGGCCCGGGAACCGGTCGCCGACCGAATAGAACCGGTAGTGCGGCGCGGTTTTCACCTCACCCGCGAACGGTGCGCCCGCGAGCAGATGATTCAGCGGCCCACCACGCATGGCTCCGCCATTCAGGAAAATGAGAGGCATCGTGATTCCTTCCTCCCCCGATGACCGAAAGTATGTCCGGAGTCACACCGCCCGCGATAGGCCGATGAGCACCAAACATCCGAATCGATTCGGGGCTGTTTTCGTAGATTCGTCCAGCCGGGCGTTCAGTCCCGGATGTCGTCGTCGATTCGCTCGCCGAATCCGTCGCGTTCATCCGCCGCGGCGGCGAATACGGACGCGCCCGAGCGATTGCCGATGGTGATCTCGTTGAACAGGAGATTGAGCAGGACGGCGACGATGGCGGTGGCGCTGATGCCGGAGTGCATCACCACACCGATCCATTCCGGGAACGAGTCCCAGAATGTCGGGGCCGCAATGGGTATCACGCCGAAGGCGAGCGATACGGCCACGATCACCATGTTCAGGTTGTCCTCGTAGCACACCCGCGCCAGCATCCGAATGCCGCTGGCCGCAACGGAACCGAACAGCACCACGGCGGCACCGCCCAGCACCGCGTCCGGGATGGCGGCCACCACCGCGCCGATGACGGGCACCAGGCCCAACAGCATGAGCACCAAGCCGCCGGTGGCGACCACGAACCGGCTCTTGATGCCGGTCAGCGCCACCAGCCCCACATTCTGAGCGAAGGCGCTGCACGGGAAGCTGCCGAACAGCGGCGCGAAGGCCGAGGAGGCCATATCGGCGCGCAATCCGGCCGCCACCCGTTTGGTGTCGACCTCGGTGTCGAGGATCTCGCCGATGGCGAGGATGTCCGCGGTCGCCTCGGTCATGATCACCAGGATCACGATGGTCATGGCCACGATGGCCCCGACCTCGAAGGTCGGCGGGCCGAACGGGAACAGCGGCGGCAGGGCCACCAGCGGGCTGTCGCCGACGTCGGAGAAGTCGGCGCGACCGAGGACCACGGCCACCACGGTGCCCAGCACCAGGCCGATGAGGATCGACAGCCGCGATATCGCGCCCTGGAAGACCCGGCTGATCACCAGGATCACCAGCAGGGTCAGGCCCGCGAAACCGATATTGGACATAGACCCGTAGTCGGGTTGTCCCGGATCACCGCCCATCGCCCAGCGCAGTGCGACCGGCAGCAGCGACAGCCCGATCACCGTGATGATGGTGCCGGTCACCACCGCCGGGAAGAGGCGCACCAGATGCGCGAACACCGACGACAGCACCAGGCCGATCACACCGGCCACGATGATGGATCCGTAGACCGCGCTCAGACCGCCGCTCTCGGAGATGGCCACCATGGTGGAGACGCTCACGAACGACACGCCCTGCACGATGGGCAATCGGCTGCCGACCGGACCGATGCCCAGCGCCTGGAGCATGGTGGCCAGTCCGGACACGAACAGGCCCGCGGTGACCAGCAGCGCCATCTCCCCCGGCGACAGCCCGGCAGCACCGCCCACGATGAGCGGCGGCGCGATCACCCCGCCGTACATGGTCAGGATGTGCTGGGTGCCGTAGGCGAGAGTTGCCAGCGGCGGATAGGTCTCGTCCTCGGGACCCGCAGTACGGTTCTTGTTGAAGAGTTTCACGAAAGCATCACTTCCTCAACAGAATCCGGGTACGGCGAACCAGGCGGCCCCGGGATCGGAGGCGTCGTCGCGGTGCACGCTCGCCTCGATCAGCCCGTAGGGGCGATCGGCGGCGATGAACACCTCACCCGGGTTCTCCACGTGGAACGGGCTCAGGTCCACCAGGAAGTGGTGCTTGTTGGGCGCGGAGAACTTGATCTCGGCGACCTCCGGAAGCTGTTCCAGCACAGCGCGTCCCATGCTGTAGAGGGTCTGTTGCAGAGCGAGCGAGTGCACCGCCGCGAACTGCCGCAGCAGAATCGAGCGGATGGCGTCGAAGGATTTGTCCCAGTTCACGTCCAGGTGGTCGTAGCGCCACCGGGCCACCAGCGAGGTGGCCATGACGCGGTCCTTGGTGGGCCGCAGGGTGGTGTACTTGTCCTCGAAGAAGCCGTGGAATTCCGACCCCGTGGACTTGAACAGCACCAGATCCCGCAGCCCGGACACCACGTGGGTGCGCCGGTCCGGGCCGTAGCCGTCCATATTGACCACGGTGGTGCGCACCTCGGAGCTGCCGCGCACGAAAGCGTGATCGTGCTCCGCGCCGTCCACCGGTATGCGGTTCCAGGCGTACTCCTCGATCTCGATGCGCGCCCCGTCCGCACCGGGGGTGCGGGAGATGAAGTGGTCGGCCAGTACCAGCGCGAAGTCCTCGACCGCCTCCACCCCCTTCTCCTTGGCGAAGGCGAAGGCGGTGTTCTTCTGAGTGTCGGTCGGCAGCACATCCTTCTGGTCGCCGGTGATGTGCGCGTCGTCGAACCTGCCCCGCAGGGAGGTGGAGACGTTGAGGTCGCGGATCCGGTGCCGGTCGGTGTCGCGGTAGACGCGCACGATCCGGTTCTCGGCCTTCCCGTATTGGTTGGGGCCCAGCTGAATGGCCACGGTGATCAACTCCCTCTGTAGACGGAACAGGCGAAGGGGCTCAGCAGCAGCGGCACATGGTGGTGGCCGCTGTCGGCTGGGGTGAAGGTGATGTCGACGGCGGAGAGGAAGTAGTCCTGCCCGGTGGTCGCGGCGTAGTAGGCGACCCCGAAGACCAGCCGGTAGCCGCCGGGGTCCAGCCGGTCGAGCCCGAAATCGCGAATGCGGCCGTCGGAGTCGGTGACCGCGATGGCGAGCACTTCGGGGGTATCGCCGTCGACACGTTCCAGCCGCACGGGCACGCCGACGGCGGGCCGCCCCAGGGCGGTGTCGAGGACATGGGTGGTGACGGCGCTCATGCGGGCACCACCACCCGGCGCAGGCGCAGCAGCGCGATCTTGCGCAACTCCACCGCCACCACCGCGGCCTCGGTCTCCGGGTCGTTGCCCAGCCGCAGCAGCAGGGCCGCGAGTACCTCGGAGCTGGTCAGACCGGTGGCGCAGATGAGGAAGACGCGGCCGAAGCGCTTCTCGTACAGGCGGTTCGCCGAATGCAGGGCGGCGGCGGTCTCCACGTCGGCATCGATGCGGGACTGCTCCTCGCGGGACCAGGAGGCGCCGCGGCCGGGGCCGGCGGCGCGCTCGCCGATGCGCGGGTGGGCCTGTGTCTTATACACAACAGACGCTGCCGAC
>NZ_JASCXP010000376.1:0-7391 GCF_030010695.1 Nocardia sp. CC201C | reverse complement strand
GACGACCGCGGTCACCGACCGCGCGCCCGTCTCGGTCCAGCAGGTGGTGGCGCAGGGTCCGCTGGAATCACCGGACCCGATCCCGATCACCGCGACCTTCGAACTGCTGGCGGTGAACGGGGAATCGCGCGTGGACATGTGGTGCGCCTACGCGGCCAGCGACTACGCCTATGAGTGGGAGCTGTCGCTGTGGGTGGTGCGCACGGACGGCACCCAGTCCAAGTTGGCGGAGTGGACCGCCGCGCCCGGAGCGGAATTCACCCCGGACGGAACGACTTCCGTGCCCCCGGAACGGTTGCGGGCCATCGAGGTGCGCGACGAGGCGGGCCGGGTGCTGCTGTCGGCGACGCTCGGGCAGTAGCGGGGCGACGTGAAACCCCCTGCGAAGGCAGGGGGTTTCACCCGGTCGGTCAGTTCGCGCGCCTGCGGAACATGGCATTGGACCAGAGGTAGCCGAGCACCGCGAGAGCCACGCACCAGGCGATGGCCAAGATGCCGTTCTTGCCGATCTCGGTGCCCATCAGCAGTCCGCGCAGGGTTTCGGTGATCGGCGAGAAGGGCTGGTACTCGGCGAACTGCCGCACCCCGGCGGGCATGGTGTCGGTGGGCACCAGACCGCTGCCGAGGAAGGGCAGCATGGTGATGGGCAGCGGCAGATTGCCCGCGCTCTCCGGGGTCTGGGCGATCAAGCCGATGCCGACCGCCAGCCAGTTCAGCGCGATGGTGACGAGGACGATCAGGCCAAGGGCCGCAAGCCATTCCAGTGGATTCGCGTTCGTGCGGAAACCGACGGCGAAAGCCACCAGAGTCATGGCGATCACGCCGAGCAGGGCCTGGATGGCGGTACCGATCACCTGGCCGTTGAGCATGGCCGACTGCGCGATCGACATGGACCGGAACCGACTGACAATGCCCTTGGTCATATCGCTGGCCACCATGACCGCCAGACCCGCGCAGACGAACGCCGGAACCATCAGCATCATGCCGGGGGCCAGGTAGTCGATGTACTTCGCGTCCCCGGTGGCCTCCTTCAGCGCGCCGCCGAAGATGTAGTTGAACATCAGCAGCAGAATGATCGGCATCAGCACAACGCTCGTCGCCAGCCCGGGATAGCGCTTGGCGTGCAGCAGATTCCGGCGCAGCATCGTCTTGGTGTCGGCGATCCCGTGCGATCTGGTGTCATAGGTTCGGGTCGCGGTCTGCACGGTGCTCATCGCACGATCTCCTGTTCGATGCGGTCGGTGTCGGCGCGGCCGGCGTCGGCCGATCCGGATCCGGTGAGGGCGAGGAAGACGTCGTCGAGGTCGGGCGTGTGCACGGACAGCCCCTCGGGTTCGATGCGCTCGACATCGAGGCGGTCGAGCACCTCGCGCACCGAACGCACCCCGCCGTCGCTGGGGATGGCGAGGGTCAGATCACCATTGACCTGTGCGGCGCCCCCGAATATCCGGGCGGCGGCGACCAAGGCGTCCCGGTCGGCGAAGTCGAGCCGGATGTAGCCGCCGGGGACGAGCCGCTTGAGTTCGTCCGCCGTACCCTCGGCGACGATGCGGCCGTCGTGCAGTACCGCGATGCGGTCGGCCAGCTGATCGGCCTCCTCCAGATACTGCGTGGTGAGCAGCACGGTGACGCCGCCCGCGACCAGGTCGCGCACGATATCCCAGACCACGCGGCGGCTGCGCGGGTCCAGGCCCACGGTGGGCTCGTCGAGGAAGATGACGCTCGGATCACCGACCAGGGTCATGGCCAGGTCGAGGCGGCGGGTCATGCCGCCGGAATAGCCGCCCGCGGGTCTGTCGGCGGCCTCCTCCAGGTCGAAGCGCCGCAGCAGTTCGTCGGCGATGGCGGCGCTCTCGCTCCGGGGCAGATGGTGCAGATCGCCCATGAGCAGCAGGTTTTCGCGCCCGGTGAGCAGTTCGTCCACGGCGGCGAACTGTCCGGTGACGCCGATGGCGGACCGCACCCCGGCGGGCTCGCTCGCGAGGTCGTACCCGTCGACGGTGACGGTGCCGCCGTCCGGGCGGAGCAGGGTGGCGAGGATGCGCACGGTGGTGGTCTTGCCCGCGCCATTCGGGCCGAGCAGGGCGAAGATGGTGCCCTCGGGGACCGCGAGGTCGATCCGGTCGAGCACGATGTGCTCACCGAAGGATTTGCACAACCCGTCGGCCACGATGGCCGGGGTGCGGTGTGCGACGGTCATAGGTTGCTTCTTTCATCATGGGATACGAATAAATGCATGGATCAAGTAGGCCGTGACAGCCCGGCGGGCCGGTCAAGGTTTCGCGGTCGTCTATTCGGTTGGGAGGCGGGTTACTCGACTCAGATGTCGAGGTCCTCCACCGGCGGGCGGTCGGCGATATCGGCGACGCGCCGGAACAGCTGATCGGGGATCAGCCCCCGCAGCTCCTCGATGTCGTCCACGATGGTCAGGTTGTAGTCACCCCAGTCCGGGTCGCCGACGCCGAACATGCGCCGCCAGCTCTTCCTATCCGTCAGCGATCCGGTGACCATGTCGTTCCAGTCGGCGACATGGTCGTGGGCGACGAATTTGCCCTTGCGGCTGCGGTACACCCGCACGTGCCGCTGCGCGGTGTCGTCCATATCGCGCCATTCGCCCAGCAATGAACCGGAGAAGCGGACCTGGCGCACCCCGTTGTGCCCCACGGGGAGCACAATCTCCTCGAAGCCCTCGAGTCGGCCCTCCTCCAGTTCGATATAGCGACGCAGTGCCGTCACGATCGCACCGGACAGATTGCCGCCGACCAGCTCCTGAGCACGGCTGAACAGCGTCAGGTCGTCATCGGATACGTAGATCGTCTTGTTCGGCATGACTTCACTATACGTAGACGTATACGTACACACAAGACTCGACATTCCAGCCCGGTCGAATCGCCGATAATGCAGCGTTGAACCACTCGTGGATCGGCTCCGTATCTCCCTACACGCGGCGGGCACCGGCTCTCGACAGCCCGTCGGCAGCGAGAGGACGTGTATGGACAGCGGGGCCCGGGTCGTCGACTATCTGGTTCGAGCCGTTTCGCGACTGGGGATCCGGCATCTGTTCGGCGTGGACGGCGCGAATATCGAAGACCTCTACGATGCCGTGTTCGACCACAATGCCGCCCTCGAACGGCGGGCCGACGACGACCGCTCACCGCTCACCGC
The DNA here is from genome assembly GCF_030010695.1 of Nocardia sp. CC201C. Lineage (NCBI taxonomy): Bacteria > Bacillati > Actinomycetota > Actinomycetes > Mycobacteriales > Nocardiaceae > Nocardia > Nocardia sp. CC201C. The sequence continues at coordinate 4,226 of NZ_JASCXP010000376.1, read as the reverse complement.
CGTGGTCGCCAAACACGAATTCTCCGCCGCCACCATGGCCGACGGCTACGCCCGCTCCACCGCCGGACTCGGCGTGGTCGTCGCGACCTCCGGCGGCGGCGCGGTGAACCTGGTCGCCGGACTGGCCGAATCCTTCGCCTCCCGAGTCCCCGTCCTCGCACTCGTCGGGCAGCCCCCGACGGTCCTGGAAGGCAAGGGCGCCTTCCAGGACTCCAGCGGTCGAGCGGGGGCATTCGACGCCGTGCGGTTGTTCTCACCCCTCACCCGCTACTGCGCGCGCGTCGAATCCCCCGCCGACCTTCCCACGCAGCTGCGCGACGCGGTGGCGGCGGCCCGGTCCGGCGGGCCCGCGGTACTGTTGCTGCCCAAGGATATTCAGCAGGCCGAGCTGTCGACGCCGCCCGAATTCCACCCGCCCGCGCGGGCGCACCGCCGCGATCGCGCCGGGCTGGAGCGGGTGCGGCGGGCGCTGCGGACCGCCCGCGCCACCGGCAAGGTGGTGATCATCGCCGGTGACCAGGTCGCCCGCGACGACGCCCGAGACGAATTGGCAAGGCTCGCACGCCTGCTCGACGCCTCGGTCGGCGTCGCACCCGATGCCAAGGACGTCTACGACCATCATGCGCCCGGCTACTGCGGAGTGGCGGGCAGCATGGGACATCCCGAACTGCTCGACGCGCTGCACCGGGCGGAGCTGTGTCTGCTCGTCGGCACCCGAATGCCGATCACGGCGCGGGCCGGGCTGGAGGACGCGCTGAGCGCGGTCACGCTGGCCGGTATCGGAGCCGAATCACCGTTCCTGCCCAGCCTGCACGCCCACACCACCGACCTGGCCGCCACGCTCGCCGACCTGTGCACCGATCTCACCCACCCCACCGGCGATATCGCACCCGCCGTCCGCGATTCCGGCCGTATGACTAGTGAATACGCGTCCACGACCACGCCCCTCGGTTCCGGACCGGAGTTGCCGACGCCGGCCGGGGCGCAGTCGCGGGTGAACGTGCTCACCCCCCTCGACGTCCCCCCGGCCGACGGACCGGGCCTGCGGTATCGCGCCATCGTCGAAACCCTCAACGACGCGCTGCCGGACGGCACGGACGTCTTCGCCGACGCGGGCAATACCGGCGCGTCGGTGGTCCACCATCTGCGCGTGCCGCGCGGCGGACGCTTCACCGTCGCACTGGGGATGGGCGGGATGGGGTACGCGTTCGGAGCCGGAATCGGTTCCGCCTTCGCCCGGTGCCGCCGCGCCGACGGCGAGGTGCGGCACACCGTCGTCATCGCCGGAGACGGCGCGTTCTTCATGCACGGCATGGAGATCCACACCGCCGTCGAACACCGGCTGCCCATCACCTTCGTGGTGCTCAACAACAACGCGCACGCCATGTGCATCACCCGCGAACAGCTCTTCTACGGAGACCGCTACAGCTACAACCGCTTTCAACCCGCCGATATCGGCGCGGGCGTGGCCGCCATGTTCCCGGGCCTGCGCACCCATCGACCCACCACCCACGCCGAACTCGCCGCGACGCTGCGGCGGTGCGTCGGCGCCCCGGGACCCTCGTTCGTGGCCGTGGACTGCGATCCGGACGAGGTCCCCCCGTTCACCCCCTTCCTGACCGCTTCGAGGAGGCTCCCGTGACCACCGCCCTGCCCGCTCTCAGCGATATTCCGGAGGAGGTGGTGCCCGGAGTGCTGCGGATCGAGAACTCCGACCGGGAGGCCACCACGCCGATCATCATGGACATGCTGCGGTCGGTGTATCCGCACGATCAGATCTTCGGGCAGTACTGTCCGGTCCAGGACTACATCGCCGCGCCGCCCCGGGAGGTCTACGAATACCTTTCGGACACCAGGAGTCTGGAGGAGTGGACCTACAGTCTGCGCGGCTTCACCGAGACCGACGAGCCGGGACTGTGGCTGGCCGCCGATCGGTTGGGACCGAACACCGAGATCTACACCCGCACCGTCGCCAATCCGGACGCCATGACGGTCGACTACCACTGCGCCTGGGATCAGGGCGAACACCTGTGGATGATCTATCTGATGCGGGTGGTCGACGCCCAGGTGGTGTTGAACAAGCCGGGATCGGTGGTGCTGTGGACGAACTGCCGCCACCCGTTCTACGACGAGAACCCCTACCCGGAGGCCGCGCCCGCGGGCCGCACCGTCTGGGTGGGTGACTTCTGGGAGATGTTCTCCGCCGGGCACAAGCTCGAACTCGACAATCTCAAGGCGATCTGCGAATACCGTGCCGCGCACGGTCTGCCGATCAAGCCCGACTGGATGAAGTGAGGTAGCGCAGTGGATTTCACCGACCCGGCGCTCGCACTGCCACCGGTCAGCCTGGTGGACGTGGCGAGCTATCTGCCCGGCGACCCGGTCGGCACCGAGTACTTCACCCGGTTCTCCCGCTCGGAGCGGATGGCGAAGAACGTCATGTTCCGCGCCCCGCGCGCCCGCCATCACGTCGACCGTGATGAGACGGCGGTGGACATGGTGGAGCGCGCCGTCGAGCCGCTCATCGAACGCCATGGGCGCGACTACATCTCGTCCGTCGACATCCTGCTCACCCACACCCAGTTGCCGGACAATCCCGTGCTGGGGGCCGGTCCCGAGGTGGCACGGCGGCTGGGCATGCGACCCAAGCATGTGATCGATGTGCACAACGGCGGCTGCGCGGCCTTCGTGCACATGATGTCGCTGGCGCGGGATCTCATGCGCGCCACCGACGCCCGCACCGCGCTCATCGCCGCCACCCAGAACTGCGCGGGGCCGGTCTTCACCCAGTCCGAGATTCGCGGCAAGGCACAGGCGCCGGTGCCCGGCGACGGCTGCGGCGTGGGCCTGCTGGTGAAGGACAACAGCGCGCCGATCCTGGGTATCGAATGCCGTACGTACCCCGAATTCGCCGGGGATATGGACTTTTCCACCGGTTCCGAGCGCAAGTACTGGGAGCCGGGCGAGGGGCAGGGCTGTGTGACCTTCAGCGAATCCAAGATCACCAAGGTGTTCGCGCGCGGCAATCGGCTGGTGCCCGAGGTGGCCCTGGCGGTCTGCGACCGCATCGGGGTGAAGGGCCGCGATATCGACACCTTCGTCACCAATCAGCCCAACCGGCTGTTCCTGCGCAACTGGCACGACGCCCTGGAACTGCCTGCCGAACGTCACCCCGACACCTTCGACGAATGCGGAAACCTGTTCGCCGCCGCCATTCCCGTCACCCTCGACGCGGAGCAGCGGGCGGGGCGGCTGCGGCCCGGATCGGTGGTGCTCATGTCGGCCTTCGCCCACGCCGGGGACTTCGCGGGCGCTGCCGCCGTGCGCTGGGGTGCGGTCGGATGACCGCCCTGCCGGTGCCCGGCACCCCGGAACCGGGTGGCGCACCGGTTCGCTACGACCTGAGTCTGAGCGAGAACCCCTTTCCCCCACTGCCTTCGGTACTGCGGGCGCTCAGCGCGGAACTGCCCCGCACGAATCTGTACCCGGAGTTCGAGCCGCGGCGGCTGCCGCGGCTCATCGCCGAGCACGTGGGGGTGACGCCGGACCAGGTGGTGGTCGGGACCGGAGCCACCGGGGTGACCATGCAGATCATGCAGACCCTGGCCGCCCCCGGCCGTCGCATGGTGTTCGCGACGCCCACCTTCGACGGCTACCCGATCATGGCGGCCATGACCGGGCTGGAATCGGTCGGCATAGCGCTGGATTCGTCCGGTCGGCAGCGCCTGTGGGATATGGTCGCGGCGATCGACGACCGGACCGACCTGGTGGCGGTATGCCGCCCGCACAATCCGACCGGAACGGTGGTCTCCGGCAGTGAGCTGAAGGCGTTCCTGCACGCCGTGCCCGCCCGGACACCGGTGATCCTGGACGAGGCGTACGTCGAATTCCTCGGGGCGGCCGAGGCTCTCGACACGATAGAGCTGGTCCGGCGGCATCCGAACCTGCTGGTGCTGCGCACCTTCTCCAAGGCGTACGGGCTGGCCGGGCTGCGCATCGGCTACGCCTTCGGATCCGAGGAGCTCATGCGCCGGGTACGACGGCTGCAACTGCCGTTCGGGATGCCGAGCGGCGCGGTGGCGGCGGTGGCGGCCTCCTACGCGGCGGCCGACGAACTCGCCGTGCGCGTCCTGCGCATCACCACCGAACGGGAACTGCTGCGTACCCGGTTGCGGCGCAACGGCATCCGGGTTCCGCGCGGCAGCGGCAACTTCCTGTATCTGCCC
>NZ_JASCXP010000375.1:0-7436 GCF_030010695.1 Nocardia sp. CC201C | reverse complement strand
CCCCCCCCCCCCCCCCGCGGGGGGGGGGGGCCCCCCCCCCCCCCCCCCCGGGGGGGGCCCCCCCGCCTCGGTCTGGTCGGCCGACGAGGACCGCGCCCTCGCGGTGGCCGCCCGGCTCGAGGCGGGCTTCACCTTCGTCAACACCCACAACCGCACCGGCATGTCGCTGCGCGCGCCGTTCGGCGGTGTCAAACGCAGCGGCTTCGGTCGTGAGTACGCCGAGGAGGGCCTGCGAGAGTACGTGCAGAGCACCGTGATCCACGCCCCGGCCGCATTCCGCCCCGGCGGCGCGGGCATGCCCGCGCGCGCCTACCCGGACGCGGCGTCGCGGTAGCCGTCCACATCCGCCCGCATCCGACCGGTCACCGCCCAGTGCACGCAGCGGCGCAGGATGGTCCGGAACGCCGCGGACTCCCAGCTGCCCCGGTCGGTGCGCCCCAGATCCGCGATGCCGAGATCGCGCAGATCGTAGCGGCCACGGCAGTGGCCGAGGGTGAGATAGCAGACCATACCGGCCCCGTGGTCCTTCAGATACAGCACCGGGCGGATCTCGTCGGTGCGGGTGTGCCCCTCCGCGAAACCCGGGCAGTCGCCGACGAATCGGGTGTGGGCGAGCACGCGCAGCGGCGGATGCAGTTCGCTGATGTACAGCTCGTCGGTCACCTCGAACGCCCCGACCCCCCGCAGCAGCGGATGTTCGGGTTCGGTCGGCACCACCCGGTAGGGCGCGATATCCGGATGGCCGAGGAACTGGCTGCCGAGGACCTCCGCGAGCTCGCCGAAGTCGCGGGGCGTGGCGAACAGGGCGTCGGCCTCCGGCCCCAGGGGTTCGATGGCGGCATTGGTGCCGTGCAGCGCCAGCCAGCGCCCGCCCCGGGAGACGAAGTCCGCCAACCGTTTCCGCTGCCGCTCGGTGGGCACGGTGGCGCAGGTGTAGGTGACGAGCAGGTCGGCGGTGTCCAGGGCGTCGCGGCAGTCGTAGTCCTCGAATACCCGGGTGCGGACCAGTTCGTAGGCGCCGAGTTCGCGCAGCAACCGCAGCCGGGCGTAGTCAAAGTCGTGCCAGCGTCCACCGCACACCAGCACCGCCTCGATCCGGCCGGTGGGTCCGGACATCACGCCGCCTCAGAAATCGAATCGATTGGTGAAGCCGCCGTCCACCACCAGGTTGACCCCGGTGATGTGCCGTGCCGCCGGGGAGGCGAGGAAGGTGACCGTACGGGCCACGTCCTCGGGACCGGCCAGCCGCCCCAGGGCGGTGGCGGCCACCGCGCCGTCGTAGAGCGCGGGCAGCTGATTCTTGATGTAGTCCCACGCCCCGCCGTCGAAGTACACCGGCCCGGGCGAGACGGCATTGACCCGAATGCCCTTGGGACCCAGTGCCCGTGCCTGTGCACCGACGTGCTGGACCATGGCGGCCTTGAGCGCGCCGAAGCTGTTGGCGGTCGGCAGCACCCCGGCTTCCAGTGCGGAGGTGCTGGCGATGGCGACCACGGCCGCAGCCTCGCTGCGCTCGAGGTGCGGTGCGGCCGCCTCCAGCAGGCGCACCAGGCTCATCAGATCGGTGCGGAAGTTGTTCTCCCACGCCTCGGGCCCCTCTCCCACCGAGGCGGAGGCATTGACCACCACGATGTCCAGACCGCCCAGCGCGCCCGCGACGGCCTCGACCAGCTCGGTGATGGCGTCCGGGTCCGAGACGTCCGCCGCCCGGTGGAATACCGTGCCCTGCTCCCCCAGTTGTGCCGCGGCGGCGGCGAGCGCGTCCGCGTCGCGGGCGCAAACGCCCACCGCCGCACCTTCGGCGAGCAGGGACCGTGCGGTGGTGAGGCCGATGCCGCGGCTCGCGCCCGTGATGAGGGCGCGCTTGCCTTTGAGATCCAGTTCCATGGGAGTGTTCCTTCCGGTCGGCGGATGCTGTCACGCCGGAATGCGCTGTGTGGGAGCGGCTCTCGGCACGCTGCCGGTTTCAGTGAAACACAAACTAGAGTCCATCTATAGAAACTTCGCCGAATTCGCGGCCGAAAGTCCGCCGGGCACACCAACAGTCGCCGGGGGGCGCTGAACGCCCGACAGACACAGCAGGACTCGATACCCGCACAGCGGATTTCCGATGCGCACGCCCGAACTAGTCGGCACGGCACCGCGCGGATCACAGCGCGCCGATATCCTCCGCGATCGCACGCACCTCCGCGCCGAAGCGCCGGCGGCCCAGATTGGCCAGCACGGCGTCCTCGGTGAGCCACGCGACGGCCGCCACCTCGAGCAGGCTCGACAGCGCGGTCGCCGCCGCGCCGCGGCGCGCCGGTGACGACTTCCCGTGCCGCCGAGCCAATTCGGCCGCGAACACGATCACGACCTCGGCATGGTGCGCGCCACGCAACGCTTCGACGGCCGAGTTCCAGCCGGGTGAGCGAACGAAGTAGACCAGCGCGGCATCGCGTCGGTGCGAGCACCAGTGCAGCATCGCGTCCAGGACATCGCCGATCGGCACGTCCGGGCTCCGGTCGAACTCATCGCGCAGCCGGCTCGTCAGCGCCCGCGCGAACCGACGCACGGCGGCCAACAGCACCTCGTCCTTGGACCGGTAGTGGTAGTACACCGCGGCCGGGGTCATACCCGCCGCGGTGGCGATCTCGGCCACGGTCACCTGCTCGATCGGCCGTGCCGCGCACAGTGCCACAGCGGCATCCAGTACCGCGTCCTGCCGAGACGGACGGTGGGGCGCGCGACGCGCGCCGGGTCGATCTGCCATCGCACGATGATGACAGGCGCGACACCATGCGAGCACCGCGCCATCGCCATACGAGCACAGTGCCATCGCGCCGAACCAGTGGCTCTGCCATCGCACAGCAGTGCTCGGCAAACGCGCCGAACCAGTGCTCTGCGATTGCTACGAGCACTCGGCCATCACCACACAAACGGTCTGGCGTCGCTGCGCGAAACGCTGTGCCCTCGTCGCGCGAAACGCTGTGCCTCGCCGTAGCGGCGCTTGTGCCATCCTGAGCGCACCCACCGTCGGCGCACAGTGAACCGGAGCAGCGAGGATGACCGATCGCCCCCTCGAGGATGTCCGCCCGCCCGCGCATCGGCCGTCACGCCGCCACCTCGTCGTCGCGGCAGCGGTCCGGGTGTTCGCACGTAAAGGCTTCGCCGACACCGCGATTCAGGACATCGCCGACGAGGCCGGGATGGGGTCGGCGGCGGTCTACTACCACTTCACCGGTAAGGAGGAGCTGTTCGACGCCGCCCTCCGCCAGGCCATGGACGCCAGTTCCGCCGCGGCCGAGGCGGCATGGCCGCAGGACGCACCGGCCGACGAGCGCACCCTGGACCGGATCGTCACCGCCGTCTGGGACTGGACTGTCCGCGACCCCGACGCCTTCCGCCTGCTCTCCGGTCAGTCGCACGGCGGTGCGACGCCCGGATCACGCACGCTGGCAGCGGAGTACGCGGCCCGCCACGAACGGCGCGCCCACGACTACTTCGGGGCCGACCCGGTACCCGCCACCCCGCGCGCCGCCGCGGCGGTCCGCGCGCTGCGGGCGCTGCGCATCCGCACCATGATCATGACCACCATCGCCGTGCATCCCCTTCGCCTCGACGACGGCCCCCTGGCGGGAATACCCGACGGGGACCTGCGGACCGCGCTCATCGAGGTGTGCCACCGCATGGTGAAGGGGCGCGAGCCAGGACCCGCCGCCCCCGCTCAGGAGTGATAGTCCACCACCGCCCGCGCCGCCAGGCGCGGCACTAGCCAGGCCGCCACCTCGCGGTGCGCCGGATGCCCCTGGTAGGCCAAGAGTTCCGCGCCGGAGTCGTGGGTTGTCACCAGGCACAGGTCATAGGAGACATCGGTGCCGAGCTCGTCCAGCTCGACCGTCAGCGACCGCACGTGCGGCACCTCGCCCGCCAGGCCGCGCAGCAGCTCCGCCGCGCGCTCGCTGTCGGCGCGATCGGCGAACTTCATGAGCACCACGTGGGTGAGCGCCCCGTCGGTGCTGATCGCGTCGGCGGTCATCGGCTGCCGCGGCGACGCATCACCAGCAGTCCGGCGGCCAAGGCCGCGAGTATTACGCCACCGGCCACGATGGCGACGATCATGCCGGTATCACTGTCCTCCTCGGCCGCTTCGGCCGTGTCGGCGTCGGCCATCGGCGCGGGTGGTGGTGTGGTCTCCGGCGTGCCGAAGGTGAGCGGGACGGACGCCAGGATCTTGGACGGGTCCGTCAGACTGGTGACCGCGACGGTGCAGGCTCCGGGGGCGGCGGTGCAGTCGGTGCCGCCGACGGCCTCGACCAGCGCCAGCTCTCGGCCGCCGGTCGGCTGCCAGACGCCCTGTTCGTCGGCGCGGCCCATGAGCGAGCCGCTGAGCTGGCAGTCGGTCGGCAGCGTGATCTGCGGTTTGCACTGTCCCACGGCCACCGTGGGGAGATTCGGCGGCAGGCCCGCCAGATTCACCGTGATCATCTGTCCGGGTGCGACTCCGGAACTCTCGCTCACCTCCAGCGTCGGCGCGGCGGACGCGGCCGGACTGCCGACGAGCAGTGCCAGGGTGGCGGCGGCCGCCGGTACGGCGGTGCGCAGGACGGTGGACTTCATATTCTCTCCTCGGGGGATCGTCACAAGCGCCGACGCTCGGCGAGCGCGGCGAGAGCTACGGCGGACAACAGGGCGGCGGTGATCCACCACAGCGCCATCGACGGACCGGCGGTCTCGGAGTCGACCCGGGTGGCCGACGTGGTGGTCGTGGGGGTGACAGGTGGCCGGGAACCGGCGAAATCGACCGGGATCTGCGCGGAATTCGCGTCGATCACCGATTGCGGTTCGGTGCCGGGCAGCGGCGCGGCGGCGATCACGCACTGCCGCTGCGTGCAGTCGATATCGCCGAAACGCGCTCGCGCGGTGAGGGTTACGGTCGGAATGGTGCCGTCGGCGGTGATATTGACGAAGGTCGCCCCGCCTTCCAGGTCGCAGTCCCGCAGCCCGTTGGCGAAGCCCTGCGTGCACAGCCCCACCGCGACGGCGGCCAGGCCGGGCCGGAAGCCGCTGCCGTCCACCGTGATCCGCTGCCCCTCGGTGAGACCCGAACTCGCGCTCACCGACAGCACGGGCGGGTCCTCCGGTGCCGCGTACGCGGGTGCGGTGACGGCCAGCGCCGCCAGCGTGATGGAACAGACCGCGGCCGCGCGGATCATGACAGCCCTCCTTCGAGCACCGGGTGGGCGGCGCTGGTACGCGCCGGTCGAGGACGCGCCGAGCGCGCGTACAGCGCGGCGGCGATCAGGACGGGCAGAGCGAGCGCGGTGAGCGCCGTACCCGTGCCGAAGCTCGCGTCGAGCAGTGTCACCGCACCCAGCCCCAGTACCCCGGCCGCCAGGACGACGAGCAGGGTGAGCACCGGGAGCCACGGGTGTTCCGACACGGTCGCGGCCGTGCGGTCCAGACCGCGCGCCGCCCGCGCGGCGGCGGCCAGCGTGACCGCGATGCCGATCGCCGCACCGGCGGTGCCCGGCGCGGTGGCCACCAGGACCGGACCACCCGCGGCGAGGATCAGCAGCACCGGTACGGCGCCGACGTGCGGGCCGGGCAGTGCCACCGCGATACCCGCGGGCACCGCGGCCAGCAGCAGCAACCCCACCTGGTCCGCCCCGAACGCTTCCCAGCGGAAGAGCAGCAGGTGCAGTGCGGGCAGTACGGTGCCGCCCAGCACGAATACGGCTGTGGCATACCCGAACAGGAGCAAGCGGATCGAGACGGACGCCCCCGCGCCCGTTCCGACACCCGCACCTACGCCGGCGCTGGCACGGCCGCCGGAACCTCCGTCGGAACCGCCACCGCCACCGCCACCGGCATCGGCATCGGCATCGGCATCGGCACTGATCGGAACCGGTTCTTCCGCAGCATGTGTCACTCCCAGCGCCAGCACGCTGTGCAGTCCGACGGCGATGCCCGCGACGATCAGCGCGGTGCCGGGCGTCTCGATCCAGATGGCACTCGTACCCGCCGCGACCGCCACACCCACCGTCATCGCCACCTGCCATCCGGCCAGGGCGCGCGACTGTCGCCAGACCATGATGCGTCCGAGCGCGATGAGCGGGCCGCAGGCCGCGCTCGCGACCAGCAGCGCCGCGACGAAAGGCACGGGCCCGGTGACCATCCCGGCGACGATGAACGCCAGCCCGGCCACGATCCCCGCCCCCGCCGCCCAGGACGGCGGCAGCCGCCGCCACACCGCCACCGCCGCCGCCACCGAACCGGTGACCAGCGCGGTGATCGCGATATAGCCGACCGCCGCGCTGGGGACGCCGACCACCCCGCCGAACGGTTTGCTCAGCAGCACCAGTTGCCCGCCCGCCACCGGACCAGCCCAGACACCGGCGAGCACCAGGGCGGCGAGCCCGAGTCGATCGGAACGCATATCACCCCTCCGACCTGCGTCGCGGACCAGCGGTGCCGGGCGCGGCGGACGGAAACGTGGATCGGTGCGATTCGCAGGTCGTCATCCTTACCTCCTGCGAGCGTTTCTCTGAAGGAAACGCAGTTTCGGAATTGCCATATTGAACCCGCACCTCCACCGGGTGTCAAGGCGAAACGAACCCGGCCGCAAGGGAAACAGCCGATCGCGCCACCGCCGATTACCACGGCGTGAAATCCGTGAACGCCGCTGGACAGATCCGGGCACCGGGTACAGAATCAGAACTATGGAAACAGCGTTTCGATGAAGGAAACGCGATCCGGAGCGGAAGGGCCTCACCCTATGACCCGAGTCGCGGCCGCGCAGTTCGCGGTCGGAACCGATGTCGCGGACAACCTCGCCACCTGCGTCCGCATGATCGACACCGCCGCCGATACGGGCGCGGAACTGGTGGTCCTCCCCGAGTTCTGTAACCACCTATCCTGGTACGATGACCGCGCCCATGCGCACCGAATGGCGTGCCGGCTCGGAGATTCCTTTCTCACCACCATCGCCGACCGCGCCGCCCACCACGGCGTATTCGTCAAGATCGGCGTCACGCTGGCGCACCCCGACGGCCGGACCACCGGAGCCTCGCTGCTCTTCGGCCCCGCGGGCGAGCTGCTCGGCCGCGCCGACAAGCAGATCCTCATGGGTGCCGAGAACGACTATCTCGAGGTGGGCCGGGAGGATGCGCCGGTCATCGAGACGGCGCTCGGCCGCCTCGGCATGTACGCCTGCATGGAGGGCGTCGTCAACGAGGTCACCCGGTCGCTGGCGGTACGCGGCGCGCAGGTGCTGGCCAACAGCCTCAACTCCTTCGCCGTCGACGAGGCGGCACTGCATATTCCGGTGCGCGCCGCCGAGAACAAGGTGTGGGTGATCGCCGCCAACAAGGTCGGCCCGCTGCTGCCGGTGGACCGGCTGCCCGAGATCGCCGCCCGGCTCGGCGTACCGCCGGATCGACTCGACGGGGCCGGGG
>NZ_JASCXP010000374.1:0-7485 GCF_030010695.1 Nocardia sp. CC201C | reverse complement strand
TGAGCGAGAAGGCTTCTCAGCGCTCCTGAGGTCCGATGGGCCAGCCCAGCGCGCCGAAGGTGGCGTTCAGATTGATCTCGGTCTGCATCAGGATGTCCTGGAGATCGAAGAACAGCGACAGGTGGTTCTCGGTCTGGCAACCCACCGGATCGGGCGCGCCGGGGGCCAGGCGGCCGCGCACCCAGTTGAAGGCGTCGCCCATGCCCAGGGTGGGCAGGGTCAGGTGCTCGCTGAGGTGGTCGCGCTTGTAGAGCACCGAGGTGCCGCCCGCACACCACTTCGGCACCAGCGCGTCATTGTCGAAGACCGGCACGGCCTCGTCGAAGACGCCCTGGTAGAGCATGATCGGCATGGTCGGGGCGTGCTTGCCGAGCACGGTGGCGTCGAACACCTCGCGGACCTCGGGCAGTGCCAGGTACTCCGCGATGGGAATGGTCAGCATCTTCTGATAGTCGACGAACATCATGGTCAGCGCGTTGCGCGGCAGGCACTGGGCGTTGGTGCGGTTCATCATCGCCCGGCCCTCGGGGGTGAGCACGCGTTCGGTCGCCGCGGCGAACTTCGGGTAAGCGTTCATCAGCGACGCGATGCCGATGCCGATGAGGCTGGAGAACATGGAGCCGTTCACGTGCAGCAGTGATTCCACGTCCGAGACCGGCGCGCCGATGGCCGCGCCCTTGATGTTCAGCTCCGGCGCGTAGGTGGGATGCATTTCCGCGGCCCAGCCGCTGGCCATGCCGCCGCCGGAGTACCCCCACAGCGCCACCGGCGTGTTCGCGCCGTCCAGGCCGAGGGGTTCGAAGCGTTCGGCCGCGCGGATGCTGTCGAGCACCATGTAGCCGGGTTCCTTGGCGACGGCCAGATGACCGTTCAGGCCCTCGTAGTCGGGCACGTTGATGGCGTAGCCCTGGCTGATGGAGGCCGCGAGCTCCAGGTATTCCACGTTGGAGTGGATGCCCTCGACTCCCGCCAGGCCGCCGCCCTGCTGCAACAGGAACGAGGGTGCGCAGTGCGGTGCGGCGCTGTCGTAGAAGAACTGGTGTGAGACCAGCGGTCGGCTGCGAGCGGTGTCGGCCCCCATGGGCACCGCCACCGTGGTCGCCGCCACCGTGGGTTGTTCGAACAGGTCGGTGGTGCGATACAGCAACTGCCAGGCACGCACTCGCACCGGGAGCACCGTGAGCACCGCCAACTGCACTTCGCGCGACCGCAGAATGTCGCCCGGTGCGGCGGATTCGAAGCCCTCGGGCGCTTGATAGAACGGATCCACATCCACCGGCTGCGGTGCCGCGGCGGCCGTGCCCGCCGTACCCAGCAGTGCCGCGGTGCTCATGGCCACCGCCGTGCTCATGACCGCCGCCGTCGCGAGCGCGGCCGCGGTGAAGCGCCGCCACCCCCGCCTTCGGCGATCCCCATTGATCCCTGCCACGTCTGTTCCCTTCCTCATCGACGTGACGACGATTACAACACGCTATCCTGTTATCAACAAGAATTCTTTTTCGAAAGGACGCCGCTAAGGTTTGCCTATGACCCGCAGCAAATCCGCCGCGCGACCCGACCCCGCACCGGCGCGGCGTCGAATCCGTGGCCTCGACGCCGAGGAGCGCAGTGCGCAGCGGCGTCGTCAGCTCCTCGCGGCGGCGACCGAACTCTTTGCCCAGCAGAGCTATTCGGGCACCTCGATCGAGCAGATCTGTCAACACGCCTACGTCGGCACCAAAGGCTTCTACGACCACTTCGACAGCAAGGAAGCCTGCTATCGCGCCCTGCTGGAGCACATCACCGTGCAGTTCCAGACCCGGGTGGCGCAGGTGGCCGCGGAGACCGCCGACCTGCCGTGGCAGGAGCGGCTGCGCGCCATCGTCGCGGCCTTCGTGCACGCCATCGCCGACGACGTGCGGCTGGCCAAGGTGACCTTCGGCGAGGCGGGCGGCATCTCACCCGCCGTGGAGAAACAGCGGCGCGGCAACCGCCGCTGGGCCGCGGCCTTCCTCGACACCCAGTGGCCCGAAGCGGAGATGGACGAAAGGCGCAGTCTCGCCGTGAGTTTGGCGGCCATCGGCGGCATGTTCGAATTGGTCGCCGACTGGCTGCACCATCACGACGACGGCGGTGCGCCGGACTCGGTGGACAGCCTCATCGAGGACCTCGTCCACTTCCTGACGGTCATGGAGTTGGGTCGCCGGGCGAGCGCCGCCTCGGGGCGGTAGCCGGATCTGTCCGCCCCCGGACCGGCCCCGAGCGACGTCCGGAGCGCGGCGGTGGCCGATCGGGTCAGGAACGCAACTTCTCCAGCGTCGGCGCGGGCCGCTCCGGCTCCGCGCCCTCCTCCTCCAGTCCGATCCGCTTGTGCAGCGCCGCAAGGGGTTTCGGAGCCCACCAGTTGGCGGTGCTCATCATCCGCATGAGCGCCGGGGCCAGCAGGCCGCGGATCACGGTGGCATCGGCCACGATCGCCAGCGCCAGCCCGATGCCGAAGAGCTTCATGGCCGCCACCTGGGAGGTGGCCACGGCCAGCAGCACCACCGCCATCAGACCCGCCGCGGCGGTGAAGATGCGGCCGGTGCGGGCCACGCCCAGCGCCACCGAGCGGGCGTTCGCGGCGGCGCTGCGATCCGAGGCCAGCCACTCCTCGCGAATGCGGGAGAGCAGGAAGACCTCGTAGTCCATGGACATGCCGAATGCCAGGCAGAACATCAGGATCGGCATGAACAGGTCGATGGTGCCGGTCGGGGTGAAGCCGAGCAGGCCGGACAGATGCCCGTCCTGGAAGATCCAGATCATCGCCCCGAAGGTGGCGGTGACCGAGAGCAGGTTCAGCAGCAGTGCCTTCACCGGCAGCACCACGCTGCCGGTGAACAGGAACAGCAGGATCAGGGTGATCACCGCGATCAGCCCGACGGCCAGCGGCAAGCGCTGGATCACCGAATCCATGGTGTCCTCGTCCAGCGCCGCCGCGCCGCCGAACAGCACCTCGCCGGGCGCGGGCACCTCGCGCAGGGTGGCCAACTGCTCCTTGCCCGCCACCGAGGAGGGCGCGAGCCGGGTGCCCACCGACAGGTAGGTGCCCGCCGGTCCGGCCATTTCGGGCAGTCCGGCCGCCATCTTCGTACCGTCGACGTAGACGCCCGCGCTCGACATCACCGCGGGCACGTCCGGCACCTTCGACAGCGCGGCGGCATAGGTGCCGATCTGCTCTCCGGTGCCCTGGAAGTCCGGCAGCACCAGCACGGCGCTCGATGCCATATCGGCGTTGAAGTCCTCGCGCAGCGCGTCGCCGACCTGGCGGCTGGAGGCGAAGTCGCCGATCACCCGATCGTCCGGGCTGCCGAAATGCGCGCCCAGGAACGGTGAGCCGAGCGCCAGCAGTACCGCGCCGGTCACCACGGCGACCGGGACGGACCGCCGCATCACCCACATGACCAGCCGGTACCAGCCGCTGTCCTCGGGCCGCTGCGGCGTGGGATCGGGCCGACCGAGCGCGCGCCGCAGCGGTTTCCGCAGATCCAGGGCGTTGATCCGATCGCCGAGCAGCACCAGTGCGGCCGGGAGCAGCAGCACCGACGCGCCGACCGCCGCGGCCACCACCGCCACCCCGGCGAAGGCGAAGGATTTGAAGAACGGCTGCGGGAACACCGCCAGCGCCGCCAGCGCCAGTGCCACGGTCAGACCCGAGAACACCACCGTGCGGCCCGCCGTCTGCACCGCGCGCAGCACCGCGGCGCGGGTGTCGCGACCCGCCGCGAGTTCCTCGCGGTAACGACTGACGAGGAACAGGCTGTAGTCGATGGCCAGCGCCAGGCCCAGCGCGCTGGTCATGTTCAACGCGAAGATCGACACGTCCATGACCGTGGTGAGCGCCCGCAGGATGCCGAGGGTGGCGGCGATCGCGAACAGGCCCACGCCGATCGGCAGCGCCGCGGCCACCAGCGAACCGAACACCAGCACCAGCAGCAGCCCCGAAATGGGGATGGCGATGGCCTCGGCCAGGATCAGATCCTTCTCCACCTGGTGGTTGATATCGGCGAAGGTGCCCGCCATACCGCCCACCCGCACCTGCACGCCGCCGCGGTCACCGCTGAGATCGCCGGTGAGTTCGGCCGCGCGGTTCTGGATCTGGGTGTCGGTGCCGAGCAGGGTGGCCATGATGAGACCGCGCTTGCTGTCCTTGCTGCGCAGCGCTGTCGCCAGATCCGAGCGCTCGGTCACGGTGGTCCAGTACGACCGCACCCCGGTGATGGTCGAATCGGCGCGCAGTTCATCGGTGATGCGCTGCGCCTCGCTCCGCGCCTCCGGACTGTTCACCCCGCCCTCGGCGGTGATCATGACAATGAGGTTCGGATTGCCGCCGGGGAAGTTGTCCTCGATGAAGTCGTTGGCGCGCACCGACTCCAGTTCGGAGGTGAGGTAGCCGCCGCCGACCATATGCGACTTCACGGTCGCGCCGAAGCCACCGCAGATGATCATCAGCAACAACGCGGCCACCAGCACGGTACGCGGCCGCGCCATGGCGAAGCGGGCGAGATTGGTAAGCATCGACGCACTGCCCTCCGGAGTTTCCCAACTTCGGAACGGTAGCCGTCCACATCCCGCCATAGCGATCGGCTGTGACCATGGTCATGGGCATGCCGATCGGCTATCGGATGGCGATCGCGGTGCCGCCGGAGGTCAGGGGCGTGCGGGCCGGATCGAGCCCCGGACCTCGCCGAGCGTGAGCCGGCCGCCGTCCGCCGCCGGGGCCGACGCCGTGATCACCACCTCGTCGCCGTCCTCCAGATACGTCCGCTTCGCGCCGCCCACATCCACGGGTTCGGTGCCGCCCCAGCTCAATTCCAGCAGCGAGCCGCGCTCGTGGCGCCGCGGCCCGGAGATGGTGCCCGAGGCGAACAGGTCGCCGGTGCGCACGGAGGCCCCGTTGACCGTCATATGGGCGAGCATCTGCGCCGGAGACCAGTACATGCGTGAGTACGGGGGAGTGGCGACCAGCTGCCCGTTCCACTCCACCCGCAGTTCGATGTCGAGCCCCCACGGCGCGCTGTCCCGCAGGTAGGGCAGCGGTCGCGGGTCCTGTGCGGGCAGCGGAATCCGCGCCTCCCGCAGGGCATCCAGGGGTGTCACCCAGGCCGCCAGCGATGTCGCGAAGGATTTGCCGAGGAAGGGGCCCAGCGGCTGCGCCTCCCACGCCTGGATGTCGCGGGCGGACCAGTCGTTGACCAGCGCCACCCCGAAGACGTGATCGGCGAACGCGCCGGTCTCGACGGCCGTGCCGCGCTCGGAGTCCGCGCCGACCACGAAACCCAGTTCCGCCTCGATGTCGAGTCGCTGCGTCGGACCGAAATCCGGTGCGCCCGAAGCGCCTCGGCGTTGGCCGCAGGGCCGGATCACCTCGGTGCCGGAGACCACCACGGTGCCCGCGCGGCCGTGGTAGCCCACCGGCAGATGTCGCCAATTCGGCAGCAGCGGTTCGGAATCCGGACGGAAGATGCGACCGGCGTTGGTCGCGTGGTCGATGCTGGCGTAGAAGTCGACGTAATCGCCGACCTCCACCGGCAGCAGCAGCCGCACCGCCGAGACGGAATGCACGGCGGCGGCCGGGAATTCACCGTCGGCAGCCGCTTGCAGCCGCTCGCGCACCTCCCGCCAGATGGTCGGCCCCTGCGCCATGAAGGCATTGAGGCTGGGCCGGGCGAACATCGGATCATCCAGGGCCACCGCCAGATCCACCACGCAGTCACCCAATCGCACCCCCACGCGCGGTTCGCCACCGCTGGGTTGGAAGACCCCGTAGGGCAGATGCCGCGGCCCGAATCCGGAATCCGCCGGCACCTCGATGCGCACTCGACTGTTCACCGTATCTCCTCCGGGCAGGCGGGACGGACCCGCACCGCGGTGCGGGCGGGGGCGTCCCGCATTTACCGAACTCCCGGCCCGCGGCCGGACCAGGTCCACGCGTACTCGGGATCCTCGCAGGCCAGCGCACCCTCGCCGAGTCCGAGCGGCCGGAAGGTATCGACCATGACCGCCAACTCGTCGAAGAACTCCGCGCCGATGCTGCGCTCGTAGGCCCCCGGTTGCGGGCCGTGCGCGTAGCCGCCCGGATGCACCGACACCGAACCCTGCGCGATGCCCGAGCCGCGGCGCGCCTCGTAGTTGCCGCCGCAGTAGAACATGATCTCGTCGGAGTCCACATTGGAGTGGTAGTAGGGCACCGGAATCGAGAGCGGGTGGTAGTCGACCTTGCGCGGCACGAAGTTGCACACCACGAAGTTGGAGCCCTCGAACGCCTGATGCGCGGGCGGCGGCTGATGCACGCGACCGGTGATCGGCTCGAAGTCGGCGATATCGAAGGTGAACGGGTACAGGCAGCCGTCCCAGCCCACCACGTCGAACGGGTGCGTCGCGTACATCATGCGGGTGCCGACGATCTCACCGGCCGGGCGATGCTTCACCAGCACCTCGACGTCCGTACCCTCCGCCAGCAGCGGTTCGGCGGGGCCGTGCAGATCCCGCTCGCAGTACGGCGAATGCTCCAGGAACTGGCCGTACTTGGACAGATAGCGCTTGGGCGGGGTGATATGGCCCGACGCCTCGATCACGTAGGCCCGCAAGGGTTCCGGGCCCTCCGGCAGCCAGCGGTGCGTGGTGGCGCGCGGCAGCAGCACCTGGTGGCCCTGGCGCACCGGCAGCACGCCGAAGACGGTCTCCACCCGGCCCGCACCGGATTCGATGTACACCAGCTCGTCGCCGACGGCATTGCGGTACAGCGGCGACGGCCGCGCGGCCACCACGTACGAGATGCGCACATCGGCATTGCCCAGCAGCAGTCGCCGCCCGGTCACCACATCGGTGCCGTCCGGCTTGTCGCCCGGGAACAGTTCGTGCAGCCGCAGATGCCGGTGTTGCAGTGGATGATTCGGAAAGGTCCGCTGATCGGGAACCAGCCAGACCTCCGAGTCCACGATGGCCGGTGGCAGGCCGCGGTGGTAGAGCAGCGACGAGTCGCCGGAGAAGCCCTCCTCACCCATCAGCTCCTCGTAGTAGAGCTTGCCGTGGGCATCGCGGTGCTGGGTGTGCCGTTTGGGCGGCACCGTTCCCACCTGCCGATAAAACGCCATGACCGGACCTTCCGCCAGACCGCCTGTCCGACTCCCCTCGGCGTCCATCGTAGTCACGGGCGCGCGGCCCGCGTGGCAGATTGTCGTGAGCAATTCGCACGATTTGTGCATCTGCTGTGGATTTTCATTGCGCCTGCGACGAGGTTAATCGAGCAACCATGACAGAAAGTGCAGGTGACCGGATCGGCCAGCGAGCTGCCGGGCGTGGTGTTGTCGCTGGTGGTGAGGTGTAGGCGGCGCTCCCGCGCGCCGTCGCGCCGCCGTCGCGCACCTGCCGTATGAACGCGGAAGGGGCGCCCCCGGGGGGGGGGGGGGGGGGGCCCGGGGGGGGGGGGGGGGGGGGGCCCGGGGGGGGGGGGGGCCCCCCCCC
>NZ_JASCXP010000373.1:0-7498 GCF_030010695.1 Nocardia sp. CC201C | reverse complement strand
ACGGTCGCGGGATCCCAGCCGCGCATCCGGGACAGGCTCGCTCGCGACACGGCGGCACTCCCCCGCTACGAGGTGCCGTGCAGGTATCCGTCCAGCCGCTCGGTGAGCGCCTGATCCAGCGCCTCGTAGGTGGTGGCGCCGTGGTCGGCCGCATCGGCGAAGCCCCGCACCTGCCGAGCCATATCGCGCAGCGCCGTCCGTAGCGGTTCACTCAATTCGACGGCGGCGGACCCGATGGCCGAATTCGGCATGGCCCGCCCCACCGTCGCGATCAGTCCGACCGGATCGATGCCACCGATGGCATCGGCCTCCCCACGCACCCCCGCCGCCATGACGCGCAGGGCCTCGATATCGGTTCGCAGCATCTCCCCCATTGGAAATCCCCTTTCTGCCGGGAAATCTAGCAGTCAGCCGAGATCCCGGCCGGGTGAGAACGTTCGTTGGGGATGATCCGCGCGCTGTTCACATCCCGGGCGCACGGTGGTCGCACCCGACCGGCGGGTGCGGTAGAGAGGACATATGCACGCAGCCCGATTGCGTCGCCTAGTCATCACGCCGGTGTCGATCTGCATCGCGGCGGCGTTCACCGCGGCCGCGGCCACACCGGCGGCTCCCCCGTTCGACACCTACGTCGCACTCGGGGATTCCGCGGCGGCGGTGGGGTCGCTCGACAGAATCCAGCCGGGCAGTCCCCGGTTCTGCGACCGCGCCGCCGACAACTATCCGTCGGTCGTGGCGCGCACGCTGCGGGTGCGCGAGTTCGTCGATGTCAGCTGCAGTGGAGCGAAGACCGCGAATATGACTGCGCCGCAGGTCGGCCGCGGCGGAGCGGTGAACCCACCGCAGCTCGACGCGCTCATGCCCGACACCGACCTGGTCACACTCACCATCGGGGGCAACGACATCGGTGTCTTCGACGTCAATGTCATCACCGCCGCCCAGCTCACCATGCTCACCGAGCGCATCGGGGCGATACTCACCGAGATCCGTCGGCGCTCCCCGCACGCCACCGTCGTGCTCACCACCTACCTGCGGTATCTGCCCACGAGCGGACAGTGTTTCGGCGTGCTCGACCACGGTGGCGGACAGCGTCTCACCGACACCCTGCGCGAGCTGGCCCGCGCCCACGGCGCCCGCTTCGCCGACAACTACGCCGCGACCGGACACGACATCTGCGCACCGGTCGAGGTCCGCCGGGTCAATGGTCCGCGCCCGGAGACACCGACCGTGCCGCTGCACGCCAATGTCGCGGGACAGGCGTATCTGGCCGCGGTGGTCGTCGACGCGGCGCTGGCCTGACCGCCGGAAACCCACCGCCCCTGCCGGTTCCCCGGCTTTCCGGCTACGCTGGCCCCGGCGAGCAATCTCGTTGCCGCCCTGAATAATTGGTCGCCCACGCCGCACGGAATCCCGGACAACGACGTCTCCACCGACCTGACGAACCTGCCGTGCTCGAGCCTGTGGGATCGACAGTTGGGACTGGGACAGATGCACACACTCGACAGCTTCTCCACCCGCAACGGCGGCTTCCGCGACGTCGTGGTGACGGCGGTGGAGATGACCACCTCGATCGCCGCCGATACCGAGGGCACCTGGCAGGGCCTGCTGGCCGGGGCGAGCGGAATCAGCACCCTGACCTCTCCGGAGATCACCCGCCACGAGCTACCCCATGCCATCGGCGGCACCCTGGTCGACGACCCCACCGCCGGTCTGGACCGGGTTCGCAAACGGCGCATGTGCTACGTGCAGCAGATGGCGTATGCCATGGGAAAACGCCTGTGGGAGAACGCCGGAACACCCGAGGTGGACGCCGACCGGCTGGGCGTCTGCATCGGCACCGGCCTCGGCGGCGCGGACACCATCGTGGCGGCCGACGCGGCCATGCGGGAACACGGCTACCGGAAGGTGTCGCCGTTCGCGGTGCCCATGTCCATGCCCAATGGCGTATCCGGCGTGGTGGGTCTCGAGGTCGGCGCCCGCGCCGGTCTCGTCACGCCGGTATCGGCGTGCGCCTCCGGCTGCGAGGCGCTGGTGCACGCGTGGCGTTCCATCGTGCTCGGCGAGGCGGACATGGTCATCGCCGGTGGCGTCGAGGGCTATATCAATCCCGTGACCATCGCCGGATTCTCGATGGCGCGGGCGCTCAGCTCCCGTGTCGACGATCCGGCGCGGGCCTCGCGCCCCTTCGACCGCGATCGCGACGGTTTCGTCTTCGGAGAGGCGGCGGCGCTGCTGATCGTGGAATCGGAGGACCACGCGCGGGCGCGCGGCGCCACCCCGCTGGCCCGGCTGCTCGGGGTGGGGCTCACCGCCGACGGTTACCACCTGGTGGCCCCCGATCCGGAGGGGCAGGGCTGTGCCCGCGCGATGCGCCGCGCGGTCGCGACGGCCGGGGTCAGCCCGAGCGAGGTCGACCATGTCAATGCCCACGCCACCGGCACCACCATGGGCGACCTGGCCGAGGCGCGGGGTATCGCGGCGTCGATCGGCCGCCATCCGTCGGTGTACGCGCCGAAATCGGCGCTGGGTCATTCGGTCGGCGCGGTCGGCGCGTTGGAGGCCGTCATCTCGGTGCTCACGCTGCGCGATCAGGTGGTGCCGCCCACGCTCAATCTGGACAATCAGGATCCCGAAATCGAACTGGACGTAGTTCATTCCACTCCGCGGCACATGAATGTGGAGTTCGCCCTCAACAATTCGTTCGGCTTCGGCGGGCACAATGCCGCCGTACTGTTCGGACGCTACTGATCACGGATACGACGGCGAACATTTTCGGGGTCCCCGGCATCGACCGGGCGGCGGATGAGATCATGCCGTATCGGCGTGGTCACCCCGTACCCCGTGGTCTGCAAACCGGTTGGGAGCCACGGGAGTACGAGCACCCGGTACCACCGCCGAACCGCAGAGGAAATGAGGACGATGAGCGAGAACCCCGAGATCCAGGGAGCGGAACCACCGACGCGCGGCAATCGCGTGATCGTCGCGCTCATGGCGATCGCCATAATCGGCGCGCTGTTCACCGCCGCCATGATGGCGGGATGACCGAACTCAGTCGCCGTCGCCCGAACGCGCCGCCGTGACACGCTGCTCGTAGCGGGCGACCGCGGCGGCCACCTCGGGCCACCAGGTCAGGAAGTCCTCGCGCATCCCGTCGGTACCCAGCACGCACAGGGTGCCGACGGTGGTGCCGACCTTGCGCGCCAACGGGGTGAGTTCGGGCGGCAGGGTCATCTGCCGGAACACATTGGACAGCCGGATGGCCACGATGTCGTTCACCTGCTCGCGCAGCCACTCGACCGACATCCGGAAGTCGTCGCGCAGCAGCACCTCGAGGAACGGCGCGGCCACGCGCAGCAGTTCCTCGGCGTCGAAATCGGTTCCCGGACGGACGAATCCGTGCCTGCGCAGGGCGGCGTCCAGTTCCGCGGGCGTACCGTTGAACAGCACCTCGCTGATGTCGGCGACGATGGCACGGAAGTCGCGCGGATATCCGGCGCAAGCGCCGAAGTCGACCACTGCGAGTCGGCCGTCCGGCAGCATCAGGAAGTTCCCGGGATGCACGTCACTGTAGAGCAGACCGCAGCGCCGATAGGACATCTCCAGGAAGCGGAACACCCGCCGTCCCCACCGGCTGCGCTCGTCGACCGCGACACCGCCGGAGATGAGTCGGGTCAGCGCGATACCCTCGACCCAGTCGCTGACCAGCACGTGTTCGGTGTGTTCGACAACCGCGGGCACCAGGAAGTCGGGGTCTCCGGCGAAGGCGTCGGCACAGCGCTGCTGATTCGCCGCCTCCCGGTGGTAGTCCAGTTCGTCGCCGACCATGGAGCACACCATGTCGACCACCGCGTGCACATCCGCGCCCGGCATGACCGCGCCGATGATTCCGGTCACGCTGCGCAATTGGCTCAGATCCGACGCCACCGCCTGCTGTGCGCCCGGGTACATGACCTTGACCGCGACCTCGCGGCCGTCGTGCCAGACGGCGCGGTGCACCTGCCCGAGTGAGGCCGCCGCGGCCGGTCGATCCGAGAAGTCACGGAATCGCTCCCGCCACCGGGGGCCGAAATCTTCGGCCAGCACCTGATGGACGAGCGCGGGCAGCATCGGTGGCGCAGAATCCTGTAATCGGGCGAGGGCAGTGCCCGCTATCTCCCCGAATTCCAACGGGACCAGCGGTACGGCCGACCGATACACCGACGCCAGCTGGCCGAGTTTGGCCGCGCATCCGCGCAATTCGCCGAGGACGTCGACCAGATGCTCGGCGGTGCGCACCTGAATATCGCGATCGATCTCCGCCGCGGTGCGCCCGAGCATGCGCCGACCCAGGCCGGCCGCGCGCCGTCCCGCATACGCGACGGGTACGGCCGCCAATTTCGCATCGCGCCGCAATCGCCCCGTCGGCGCCGGTCCCGCATCCTTGCGGTGCCGCCCCGGAAACGGAATCACCCGCCCCGAAGTCTGCCTGCCACTCACCATTCACACACCGCCCACTGTTCCCTGCGGTGTGTAGTCTGTCACACGCTCCGGCGACTTGCGAATAGCACTGTTCGTCAACCGCGCGCGCCGGGATTCACCCGATCAGGATCAGGCCAGACCCCAGGCGTGCAGGATGTAGGTGATGTTCGCGGCGATATTGGTGACGACGTTGGCGAGATTCAAGGCGGCGGAACCGAGATCGATAATGGGCATGGCTGTTCCTCTGAACTGGACTACATGAACCATGTCGAAAGTAGTCAGACGTCCAGAACTTGGCGATGATCGATGGCCTATCGCACAGCGGGAGCGCCGGCGTGACCGACCTCTCATCCGTGTCGCTGCCCCAGGTCACGGCAATCGGCGGGTAACACTCTGGAGATGACGATCCTGGAGCGCGGACTGTCGGCGCTGCTGACGGCGGAACGCGCCATCCGGCCGAACTACCCCGGTGTCGTGGTCGCGGCCATCTTCTTCGCCTGGTCGGTATCACCGTCGCTGCTCCCGCGCACCTGGCTGTTCCAGGGACTCGTCAGCGGCGTGAGCGCCGTGATCGGCTATGCCGTCGGCTGCGTGCTGGAGTGGGCGTTCACGCGCTGGGTGCGGCCGCGGCTGCCGGAGCGCGCGTGGATCGCCACACTCATGAATCCGCCGCAGCGCGTGCAGGATCTACTCAAGGCGGGCACGGTGGTGGCGGTGGTCGTCGGGGCGGCGCTCATCCTGGTGCGCTCGGCCCGCTGGCAGCGCAACCTCCAGACGATGATGGGCATGGAGCCGACCACCACCTCGAGCTATCTGCGCACCGAACTGCTGGCCTTCGCCACCGTCGCGCTGATCATCCTGGTGTTCCGGCTGCTGCGCTGGGCGGTGCGCCGCCTCACCCGGGCGCTCAATATCGATCTGCGCGTCCCGCGCCCGATCGCCCTGCCCGGCGCGGTGGTGCTGGTCGCGGTGTTCTGCGTACTGCTGTGGCAGGGCGTGCTGGTGAAAGCCTTCTTCTCGGTGGCGAACTCGGCCTTCAGCCTGCGCAACGGCCACACCTCCGCGGCCGCCCAGCAGCCCGCGCTGCCGGAACGGTCCGGCAGTCCGACGTCGCTGGCGCCGTGGGACACGCTCGGTTCCGAGGGGCGCTGGTTCGTCTCCTACGCACCGTCGGCCGAGCGCATCACGGCCGTCACGGGAAAGCCCGCACGCGAGCCGATTCGGGTCTACGCCGGGCTGGAGTCGGCGCCGACACCCGAGGCCGTGGCCGATCTGGTGGTCCGCGAACTCGACCGCACCGGCGCTTTCGACCGGCGGGTGCTGGTCGTGGTCACCACCACCGGCACCGGGTGGGTGGACTCGACCACGGCCGCGGCCATCGAGTACATGTACGGCGGCGATACCGCCATCGCGGCGACGCAGTACTCGTATCTGCCGAGCGTGCTGTCGTTTCTGTCCGACCGCGACAAGGCCACGGAGGCCGGACGGCGGCTGGTGCACGCCGTGCACGCGCGCTGGGCCACGCTGCCGCCGGAGGCGCGGCCGAAACTGCTCGTCTACGGCGAGAGTCTGGGTTCGCAGGGTTCCGAAGGGGCGTTCACCGGTCTCGATGACATCCGCACCCTCGTCGACGGGGTGATGTGGGTGGGTCCGCCGAATTCCAATCGCATCTGGAGTGCGTTGGAGGCGCGACGCGATCCCGGCACCCCCGAGATCCTGCCCGTCTACGCCGATGGACTGGTTGTTCGATTCGCCGGAAGCGCTGCGGATTTGGACCGGCCGGACGCCCAATGGCTGGATCCGCGCGTGGTGTATCTCCAGCACGCCTCGGACCCCATTGTCTGGTGGTCGCCGGATCTGCTGTTCTCCCGACCGGATTGGCTCGCCGAACCGCGCGGTTCGGATGTCTCACGGTCGGTGCGCTGGTGGCCCATCGTCACCTTCTGGCAGATCAGCGCCGATCTGGCCAATGCCCAGAAGGTTCCGGCCGGGCACGGCCACAAGTACGGCACCCTGGTCCTGGACGGCTGGGCCGCGATCACCCGGCCACCGGAGTGGACACCGGAACTCGCGCAGCGTATCCGCGTGGCCCTCGACGCGGACATCGACTGGGAGTACGCGCACAAGTGACGCGCGCGTGCGCCTAACTGACGGCGCGCAGATGGCCGCGACGGCGGAATTCGTCCTTGCGCTTGCGGCGCTCCCGCTCGGACAGGCCACCCCAGATGCCGAAGCGCTCGTCGTGGGCGAGCGCGTACTCGAGGCACTCCCCTTGCACTTCGCAACGGCCGCAGACCAGTTTGGCCTCGCGGGTGGAGCCGCCCTTCTCCGGGAAGAAGACGTCCGGATCGGTCTGGGAGCACAGTGCCAGTTCACGCCACGCCGGATCTTCGGCCTCCACCAGCGGAACGATGGCTAGCTGTTTGATTGCCATTGGAACCTCCCTCGTCTGTCATGCGTCTTCGATCGTCCGATACTCGCAGTGATTTCTTGTGGATCACTTCTAGTCGAATTAGGTAACCATAAGGTAACTGTCTCATGAGTAGTTGTCATCTCGAGACCTGGCGACCAGCCCGCGTGCCGCGATCGACCAGGTAGATCCGCACGCCGCACCCCCGGACGACCGTCCAGCAAGACTCGAGTAGCGGTTGCTGAAATCCGGGGCTACAATCCTGGCGACCTTCGAAACCGCTTGTCGGCCATGTTTTTTGAGTGGTTGCGGCAGGGGGGTACAGAGCCCGGAGACCGTATGCGTTTCCCGTGGTCGACGCGAGTGCGGAAGTGCGGAACTTGTCAGAATCATCCAGTCCCCCGGACGGCGAACCGACCCCACACAGCATTCGCGGTACGCGTCAGCCCTATCTGGCGCTACTGGTCTGCGCGATCCTGACCACCGCGCTCGGCGCCGCCGCGGTGTTCTTCGCACCCACCGCCGCCCGACTACCGATAACCATCGGTGTGCTGGTGGCGGCGATCACGGTGTGCGCCAGTGTGACAGCGGCATTCCACTACCGGGTGGAGGCCGACCGGGCGCGTGCTG
>NZ_JASCXP010000372.1:0-7520 GCF_030010695.1 Nocardia sp. CC201C | reverse complement strand
TGGATCGGTGGTGTCGTCCTCCGGTCGGTCCGCGAACGAACCCCGGTGACCGCCCGCCTCACTGCCCTGTGCGATGAGCGCGTCCGCGCCCGCCGCCACCGCCAGCCGGGCCTCGGCCACCGAGGTGACGGTCACCCACACCTCGGATCCGGCCGCCCGCAGCCGGGCGATCTCGGCGGCCGAGGGGCAGCCGAAGGTGCACGACACCACGGGCACCGGCGCGTCGGTCAGCAGGTCGAGTTTGGCCGCCCAGTCGTCGGTGTCGTAGCGCGGCTCGCCGACCGGGAAGTCGCGGCGCAGTTCCTCGAGATAACGGGTGTAGTCGGCGGTGGGCGTGGGCGCGGCGGGGACGAAGAGATTCATTCCGAACGGCGCGGCGGTGAGCTCCCGGGTGCGCGCGATACGCGCGGCCGTGTCGGCGGCGGAGAGGTAGCCCGCGGCCAGGAAGCCGAGTCCGCCCGCGTTCGACACCGCGGCGGCGAGTTCGGGTGTGGAGGGTCCGCCCGCCATGGGGGCCGACACGATGGGGGTGCGCAGCTCGTCCAGAAGCATGCGCCCAGTGTGCTCCGGATGACCTCGAGGTCACGGCGCGGGCGGTATGTAACAGCACGGGCCGTCCCCTCGATGCGTGTCGTCCGGTTTGCCGGGTGTCCGGGGCGCGGGCGGAAACCGCAGGTAGAAGGCATGTGTCCAGTTGGTTTCCGTCGAGGGGATAGGACTGAGTACCCAAATTTCGGCCAAGCAAGGTTGCGGAATGGTCACGACGGAGTACAGTTTCCGTCACAGCGATGCCGAATCGTTACCGGAAGCATCACCACCCGAACGCTAGGACAAAGCTTTGGCTCAGCACCGAGAGAACTCGAACTCCGTATCAGTTATGGATTTGCTGGGCGAGAACGCGGGCGGCGTTCGGGCCAACCGTCGGCATCGCGCCGAGCCCAGCACGGCCGACCGGGTGAAGGTCGCCGCCGGCGCCGCGGTCGCCGCGGGCGCCCTCATCGGCAGCGCCAGCCAGCTGGTGCCCGCGCTGGCCAACGCCGCGCCGCTGTCCGGCAACAATGCCGAGAAGCGTGCCGCCGAGGACACCGATCTGAGCCTCGCCACCCAGACCCTCGAGCAGGCCACCGAGGCCGAGGCCCCCGCTCCGGCGGCCCCCGCGGTGCCCGACGCGCAGGCCGCTCCCATCGCGGGCCAGGCCGCCCCCTTCGGCCTGACCAACCTGCCGCCCGAGATCGCCGCCCCGCTGGCCCAGGCCGAGCAGACCCTCAAGAGCCTGCAGCAGCAGTTCGCCCCCGCCCCGGCCGTCGCGCCGGTGGCCGGTCAGATCAGCTCCGGTTTCGGCAGCCGCTGGGGCGCCATGCACTACGGCGTCGACTTCGCCGACGCGTTGGGCGCACCGATCAAATCCGTCATGGGTGGCACCGTCGTCGAGGCTGGTCCGGCCTCGGGCTTCGGCCTGTGGGTGCGCATCCTGCAGGACGACGGCACCACCGCCGTCTACGGCCACGTCAACGACATGCTGGTGCACGAGGGCCAGCGTGTGAACGCGGGCGACGTCATCGCCACCGTCGGCAATCGCGGTCAGTCCACCGGCCCGCATCTGCACCTGGAGATCTGGGATGCCGCGGGCAACAAGATGGATCCGCTGCCGTGGTTGGCCAGCAAGGGCGTCGTCATGCAGCAGCAGTGGGGCCCGGGCCTGTAGATCGTCAGGCGCCCGTGCCGGGACGGTTTCCGGACCGACGCGTCCCGGTGGGTGCGGTGACGACCTTGGATGAACTATTCGACCCGACCACGCTGCCGGGCCGCGCGTACGCCGCGCTGGTCCAGCATCCGCGGTCCACACTGACCGAAGTCGCGGCACGACTGGGCGCCCCGCCCCGCGTGACCGAGGCAGCGCTGGAAGCCCTCTGCCACATTCAGGCGGCGGTACGCATCGTCGATCACGACGGCAGCGTCCGCTGGGACGCCCATGCGCCGGAAGCTCTTTCGGAGGCCGAATCGCGTCGCCGCCATCACGACACGCAACGCATGCAGGCCGCCGCCGCACGGCTGGGCGAGACCTTCCGCTCGGTGCGCCGTGCCACCGACACCAACGGCGCGATCGTCGCGGTGTACGAAAGACGGCAGCTGCTGGCCGACTTCGAGGATCTGCAGCACACCGCGCACACCCAGGTGAAGACGATCGAACGCGGCCCCTACCTCTCCGACGTGGAGACCGAGGAGCGGCTCTTCGAGCTCAAGACCGCGCGGCTGTCCCAGGGCATCGGCTACCGAACCCTGTACCAGGACACCATCTACCAGGATCCGGAACGGCTGCGGCACGTGCTGGCCACCAATGCCGCCGGGGCGCAGGCGCGCACGCTGCCCGATCCGCCGATGAAGCTGATCGTCGCCGACGACCGGCGCGCCATCCTGGTGCTGCACACCGACGAGCGCCGCGGCGACCCCATGGGCCTGCGCATCAGCGTCTCCCCGACGCTGGACCTGCTGGTGAAGACCTTCGACGTGCTGTGGGCCATGTCCACGCCCATCTCGGTGAACCCGCAGGAGTCCCTGGACGAGCGTGATCGCGCCATCCTCACGCTCATGAGCCTGGGGGCCACCGACGACACCATCGCGCGGCGACTGGGCCTGTCCCGCCGCACCGTGGTGCGGCGGACCGCGAGCCTGCTGGAACGGCTCGGAGCCAGCACCCGCTTCCAGGCGGGCGTGCAGGCCACCCGGCGGGGCTGGCTCTGACCGACACTCTCTGTGGTGTATGTCACTGCGTTGACGGAACCGTGCAACACCTGCGCCCCCTCGTACCGATGGGTATAGGGAGCTCGGGCGGTCTCGGCCGCATCGCTTCCCCCATATAGGATTGCTCGGACCGCAGGCCCAGGCGACGACACCGGATCGACGCCGTGGGCGCGGGCCGGATTCGCTATTCGGTCGCGCGGACCTGATGAATTGCGAGAGGTGAACTAGCTCGAATGGATACTGTCCGCCGTTCCGCACGTGGTAGCCGTCGCCGCCGGTCGGGCAGCCCGCTGTTCGCCCAACTGCTGACGGCCGCGGTCGAGTCCGCCGCCGACGCGGTGGCCATCCGGTTCAATCCGACCGGAGCTCCGGCCGATACCCGTGAACTCACCTACCGTGAGCTGGACGAAGCCTCCTCCAAGCTGGCCCGCGAACTCATCGCGCGCGGTGTCGGGCCCGGCGACGTGGTGGCCATCGGCATCGCCCGGTCCATCGAGTCGGTGCTGTCGGTGTGGGCGGTCGCCAAGACCGGCGCGGCGTACGTGCCCGTCGATCCGAGCTACCCGCCCGAACGCATCGAGTACCTGCTGACCGATTCCGGCGCGGTGCTGGGGCTGACCACCTCCGCGCATCGCGCGGCCCTGGGCACCACCGTGTACTGGGTGGAGCTGGACGATCCGGTGCGCGCGGAGCGCATCGACGCCCATCCGGCGCACCCCATCTCCTATGCCGACCGAGTGCGCCCGCTCACCGAGCAGCATCCGGCCTACGTCATCTACACCTCGGGTTCCACCGGCCGCCCCAAGGGCGTGGTGGTCACCCACACCGGTCTGGCCGGCCTGGTGGCCGCCGAGCGCGAACACTATGCGGTGACCGGGGATTCGCGCGTGCTGCACGTGTGCTCCCCGAACTTCGACGTGTCGGTGCTGGAGCTGCTGCTCACCTTCTCCTCCGGCGCGACGCTGGTGGTGTCCCCGCCCCGCGTCTTCGGCGGTGACGATCTCGCCGAACTGCTGCGCCGCGAACGTGTTTCGCACATGCTCATCACCCCGGCCGCGCTGGAGTCGGTCGACCCGACCGGACTCGACGAGTTGCGGGTCGTGGTGGTGGCCGGTGACAAGTTCGGTCCCGAGCTGGTCGCGCGCTGGGCGGTCGAGGGCCGCTCCTTCTACAACGGCTACGGCCCCACCGAGGCCACCATCCTGGCCACCAGCACCGCGGCCATGGTGCCCGGCGAGCCCATCACCATCGGCCCGGCCATCGCCGGGGTGGGCGCGTTCGTGCTGGACACCCGGCTGCGGCCGGTGCCCGCGGGCGTAACCGGGGAGCTGTACCTGTCGGGTCCGGCACTGGCGCAGGGCTATCTGGCCCGGCCGGGCCTGACCGCGGAACGCTTCGTGGCCAGTCCGTTCGGCGCGGACACCGGGAATCCGGGAGCGCGGCTGTACCGCACCGGCGATCTGGTGCGCCGCCGCGAGGACGGCGTCATCGAATACCTGGGCCGCTCCGACTTCCAGGTCAAGATCCGCGGTCTGCGCATCGAACTCGGCGAGATCGACAATGCGCTGACCACGCATCCCGACATCGACTTCGCTGTCACCATGGGCAAGACGCTGCCCTCGGGCGCGACCGCGCTGGTCGCCTACGTGCTGGCCAAGCCGGGCCGGGCCGCCGATCCGGCCGCGCTGAGCGAGCACGTCGGGCGTGGCCTGCCCGCGCACATGGTGCCCTCGGCCATCGTGGTGCTCGACCACCTGCCGCTCACCCCGAACGGCAAGCTGGACCGGGATGCCTTGCCGGAGCCGGTATTCGAGACCACCACCACCCGTGCCCCGTCCGGCCCGGTGGAGGAGAAGATCGCGGAGCTGTTCGCGGAACTGCTGCGGGTGTCCGAGATCGGCGCGGACGATTCGTTCTTCGCCATCGGCGGCGATTCGATCCTGTCCATCCAGCTGGTGTCGCGGGCCCGCGCGGCGGGCATCGTGTTCACCCCGCAGGACGTCTTCGAACAGCGCACCGTGGCCGCGCTGGCCAAGGTCGCCATTGTCGGCGACGGCGGTGCTCCGGTCACCCTGGAGGAGCTGCCCGGCGGCGGCGTGGGCACCATCGCGCTGACCCCGGTGCTGGCCGACTATCTCGAAGACGGTGTGTACAACCGGTTCTCGCAGAGCATGGTGCTGTCGCTGCCGGAGGACATCGACCGTGCGGCCTTGACCGAAACCCTCGACCACGTACTGACCCACCACGACATCCTGCGGGCGCGACTGGTCCACGGGGACGGGCGATTCCAGCTCGAGGTGCCCGAAGCCGGTGCCGTATCGGCCGATTCGCTGCTCGCCGAGGGTGACGTCCCGGCCGGAGCCACCGGCGAGGAGCTGGCCCGGATCGGCAGCGCCGCCATGGACGCCACCCTGGACGCGCTGGACCCGGCGGCCGGTCGCATGCTGGCCTGCACCTGGCTGCACCGCCCGGACGCCGCGGACGTGCTGCTGATCGCCGCGCACCACTTCGTCATCGACGGCGTCTCGTGGCGCATCCTCATCTCCGATCTGGTCGCGGCCTGGATGCAGCGCGCCGCCGGGCAGCGGCCGACGCTGCCCGCCGTGGGCACCTCCTTCCGGCGCTGGGCGCACGGGCTGCACGAGGTGGCCGGCTCGGCGGAGCGTCGGGCCGAGCTGCCGTACTGGCGGCAGGTGCTCGCCACCCCGGACCCGCTGCTGGGCGCGCGCGAACTCGATTCCGCCGTGGACACTTTCGCCACCGTGCGGCGGTTCTCCGTGCAGGTGCCCGCCGATATCACCGAAGCCCTGCTCACCGAGGTTCCGGCGCTGTACCGCGGCGGCGTGAACGACGGCCTGCTGGCCGCGCTCGCTCTGGCCGTGCGCGGCTGGCGCGCCCGCCGCGGCATCGAATCCCCGGTCACCCGGGTGCGTTTGGAGGGCCACGGCCGCGAGGAGAGCGTGCTGCCGGGTGCGGACATCACGCGCACCGTCGGCTGGTTCACCACCGTCTATCCGGTCGCGCTCGACCTGTCGGGCATCGACACCGCCGCCGCGCTCGAGGGCGGCTCGGTCACCGCCGCCGCGCTGCGGTCGGTGAAGGAACAGCTGATCGCCGTGCCCGACAAGGGCATCGGCTTCGGCCTGCTGCGTTACCTCGACCCCGAATCCGCCGCGGAGCTGGACGGGCGGCTGGCGCAGATCGGCTTCAACTACCTGGGCCGCGTCTCCGCCAGCGAGGTGCCCGAGGGCATGGCCGACGCCGCGTGGCTGCCCACCGACGCGCTGGGCGAGCTGAGCGTCGACCAGGATCCGACCATGCCCGCGGGCATGGTGGTGGATCTCAACGCCATCGTCACCGATGGCGAGGACGGCCCGCGCATGTCGGTGTCGGTCCAGTACGCCGCCGAGATTCTGGACGAGGCGGCCGTGCGGGAACTGGCCGAGGACTGGGTGCGCGCGCTCACCGCCGTCGCCCGCCACGTGCAGGACCCCGCCGCCGGTGGCCTGACGCCCTCGGATGTGCCGCTGGTGCGGGTGTCCCAGGTCGAACTCGACGGCTGGCGCGCGGCGTATCCGGGGCTCTCGGATGTGCTGCCGCTGTCGCCGCTGGGCGCGGGCCTGCTCTTCCACACCCAGCTCACCCAGGGCGCGGCCGACGACTACGTCACCCAGTTCGCCCTGGAACTGGCCGGTCAGGTCGATCTCGAACGGCTGCACCGGGCGTCGCAGGCCATCCTGGACCGCCACGCCGGACTGCGCGCGGCCTTCGTGACCGCCGCCGACGGCACCCCGGTGCAGGTCGTGGTGGACGCCCTCGAGGTGCCGTGGCGGTTGCTGGACGTAGCCGACGAGGACATTCCGGCGCTGCTCGAGGAAGACCAGCGCACCCGTTTCGATCCGGCCGCCGCACCGCTCATGCGCTTCACGGTGTACCGCACCGGCACCGGCCGCATCCACTTCGTGCTGACCACGCACCATCTGCTCTTCGACGGCTGGTCGCTGCCGCTGCTCATGAAGGATCTGCTGGTCCTCTATGCGACGCACGGTGATTCGTCGCCGCTGCCGACGGTGCGGCCCTACCGCGACTACCTGGCGTGGCTGGCGAAGCAGGATCGCGCGGCGACCCTGGACACGTGGCGCGACACCCTGGCCGGCGCGCAGCCCACCGCCGTCTCCGCCGTGCTGGAACGCCCGGAACAGGCGGAGATCGGTTACGGCGAAATCGAATTCGAATTCTCCGAGGCCGAGACGCAGGCCGTGACCGCGTTCGCCGCCGATGCCGAGGTGACCGTCAATACGGTCGTGCAGGCCGCCTGGGCGCTGGTGCTGGCCACGCTCACCGATCGTGAGGACGTGGTCTTCGGCGCGGTCGTCTCCGGTCGTCCGCCGCAGCTGGACGGCGTGGACGACATGATCGGCCTGTTCGTCAACACCATTCCGGTGCGGGTGCGCTTCGACGCCGAGCAGTCCGTGCGGGACCTGTTGACCGCGGTGCAGTCCGAGCAGGCGGGCCTGCTCGAACACCACTACCTGGGCCTGGCCGAGATCCAGAGCGCGGCCGGTACCGGTGCGGCGTTCGATTCGCTGGTGGCCTACGAGTCCTATCCGGTGGACGCCGAGGGCCTGCAGGCCGCCGGTGGCTCCATCGACGGCCTCGAGGTCGCGGGCGTGAAGTCGGTGACCTTCACCCACTACCCGGTGACCGTGGTGGTGGAATCCGGTGCGTGCCTGCGCTTCAAGATCTGGCACCGCCGCGACACCGTCGGCGACCCGGCG
>NZ_JASCXP010000371.1:0-7534 GCF_030010695.1 Nocardia sp. CC201C | reverse complement strand
CCGCGACGACGAGGAGCGGACCCGGGAGGGCGGCTACGGGCGCTCGGCCGATCATTTCGCCGACGGCCGGGTGATCGCGCCCGCCGTCATCGGAGCCGCGCCGGAGCCCGCCGAGTGACCGTGCTCGGCGCGGGCCGCGGACCGTCCCTGCTGGGGGCGGTCACCCTGTCGCTGGACGAGATGCAGTGCCTGCTGGAGATCTTGGCGCTCGACGACATGCCGGTGGTGTTGGACGCCGTGGGCCGCTACGACACCGCCGCCGCACACGACCGCGCCATGGCGGTGGCCGCAGCCGGTCTGGCCGACCGCGACCTGCTCGTCGATGGCGAGGTGCATCCCGAACTGGCCGAACGGCTTCGAGTGCTGAACCGGCCGCACTGGGAGGTGGCGGTGCGCTGGTATGTGGGCGCGTCGATCCATCGCCTTTGCCTCGCCAAAGGCGACGAGATCGAGGTGATCGTCCTGCGCGCCCCCGCCTCCTATGTCATCGACCAGGCCGGCCACGACCTGCCCGGCACCATCATGGCCGCCCTCGGCCCCGCCGAACCCCTGGAGCTGGCGGGGACGAACGCGCCCACCGCGGACCTCGTCCCCATCTTCGACGACACCGGCGACGCCGCCGCCACGGCCGAACGCCTTGCCCGCGTGGGTGATCCACCCCGCGATGCCGCCACCCTCGCCGCGGCGCTGGTGCAGGTGCACTCGTACGCCGAGATCGTCGCGGTCGTCCACGGCGACGGCACCCGCGATATCGCCCCCGACCACATGGCCGTCTTCAACACCCGGCACGGCCGCTTCCTCGCCACCACCAGCCCCGCCGACGACGGCGTCCGGTGGACCGCCCTCAGCACCGGCACCCCGGCCCGCTTCCGCGCCGCACTACAGCACCTCATGGCGGATCTGCCACTGCGCCAGGAGTTCCGGCCCACCGCTGCCCCGTGAACGGCAGGGCGACGACCCTGCCGAAGTACACCCGCGCATCAGTCAACGGGACCGGCGTAGTGCGACGGTACCGACCCGCATCCGCGCCGCGCCGGAGGCCGTGCCGAGAACACGACATACCACTCCCGCCGTCGGCACCGCAGTGGATGGATCGTGGACGAGCTGCCACGCTGTCCAAATCCTGGCGTGTCGCGTGCCCGCGATCGTGTTCCGCGCCGTTGCGACGCCGCAGCCGACCGCCGGTTGGGCGTGGGGCGGTGCCCCGGGCCGTCTATAAGTCGGTGCGTCGATCGGCGCGGCTAATGCTCCGATTCGGTGCGCCGGTCAGCCCATCGGGTCGTCGCCGGTCGGGGAAGTATTCTCGCCGAACGGTGGCGTGTAGCGGCCCCAGCGGGTGCAGGTCCAGCCGCCGTCGGGGGTCGGCAGCAGTTCGATGGTCTCGGTGTTGTCGAGGTGATTGTTGGCCGCGAAAAGCCTTGGGATTCCCGTGAGTTCGCGGGAGACCAGGCGCATGGCGGCGCCGTGGCTGACCACCACGATATCGGTGGAATCGGCACTCGTGAGGTATTCCGCGCGTAGTTGTTCCAGGGTGGGGACGTAGCGGGAGAGCACGTCGTGGCCGGATTCGCCGCCGGGGACGCGGGCGGACAGGTCCCCGGCATGCCACTTGTGGTAGATGCCCTGGAAGATCAGGTGCGCGGCGGTCGAATTCGAGCCTTCCAGCTCACCGAGCTGCACCTCCTGCAGATCGGCCAGCACCTCCAGGCCGACGCCGGTGGCCTCCTCGATGTAGCCGCCGGTCTGGCGGGCGCGCAACGCCTCCGAGGAGAACAGTCGCCGCGGCGGCACCGTCAGTGTGGAACCGAATGTTTTCGCCTGCGCCACACCGCGTTCGGTGAGCGGTAGGCCCGGCACCTTGGTGTCGAGGATCTTGGCGACAT
This sequence comes from Nocardia sp. CC201C, assembly GCF_030010695.1. Classification (NCBI taxonomy): domain Bacteria; kingdom Bacillati; phylum Actinomycetota; class Actinomycetes; order Mycobacteriales; family Nocardiaceae; genus Nocardia; species Nocardia sp. CC201C. The sequence continues at coordinate 5,651 of NZ_JASCXP010000371.1, read as the reverse complement.
TGCCCTCGGTCTCCCCGTGCCGCACCAGGATGAGTTTGCCCGTCACAGGTCCGCCACCCCCTTCTTCAGATCGGCAAGCCAGGCCGCAGCGGGTTCGTCCGGCGGCGGCGGTGCGCCGGTCGCCGAGGTCGCGGGCCAGGAACCGAGGTAGCGGATCCGAGCGGCGGTGCGGTGCAGCGCCTTGAGCGCCTCGGCGACCGCGGTGTCGTCGATATGTCCGACGCAGTCCAGGTAGAACCGGTAGGTGCCCATACCGGTACGGGTGGGCCGGGATTCGATGCGCGTGAGGTCGATGCCCCGCGTGGCGAATTCGGCGAACGCGCGCATGAGCGAACCCGGCTTGTTGGCCAGCTCCAGCACGATGGAGGTGCGGTCCGCGCCGGTCCGGCGCGGCGCGGCCTGTGGGCGGCTCACCAGCACGAAGCGGGTGACGGCCTGATCGTGGTCGGCCACGCCGTCGGCGAGCACCGCCAGGCCGAGCCGCTCCCCCGCCAAGGCGGTGGACACGGCCGCGTCGGCGTGCCCGTTCGCGACATCCTCGGCGGCCGCGGCATTCGAGGCGGAGGTGTAGGGCCGTGCGTCCGGCATCCGGTGCGCCAGCCACATCCGCACCTGTGCCGCCGCCACCGGATAGGCCGCGATGGTGCGCACCTGCGCCAGCTCGATTCCCGGGCGGCCCAGGATCGTGAAGGCCACGTCGAGTTCGGTCTCGGCGATGATCTGCAGGCGCGGCCCGACCGCGAGCGCGTCCAGGGTCGGCGCGATCGACCCCTCCACGGAACTCTCGATGGGCACCACCGCCGCCACCACGTCACCGGCCCGGACGAGTTCGATGGCCGCCCCCTGACTGGACGCGGGGACGCGCTCGACCGGCCCGTCGAAGGTTCCGGCGGACTCGAGTTTCGCGAGGGCCATCTCGGTGAAGGTTCCCGACGGCCCGAAGTAGGCGATACGCGGCACGATAACGAGATTACTTGCGTACGCGCCCGCACTTCACCGATTGCCGGTCGGGGGCCGTCGCATCGGACACGGACAGCCGCGACCGGCGCGCCACGGTAGCGGGGTCGGGACAAGCCGCTTTCGGGTAGCCGGACGGCTCGGGGGTCCCGGAGTGGTCGGCGTCGGGGTGCGGCCCGGCACCGGCGGTGAGGAAGGCACCCATCACCGGGTCGGGGTGGCTCGGTCGCGGGGCTTGCAGCAGGCCGCGTCCCGAGCGGCTCGGTCGTCCGCCGGGCGGCTCGCACCAGCACGTTTTCCGCCGTAACACGACGGCCGACGGGCGCTCAGGCGGTCGCGGCTCCGCCGGTCAATACCGCGAGCGCCGCCGTCACCGCGTCGCGGTCGGCAGTCTCGATGGCGAGCAGCACGTCGCGTAGCGCCGCGACCGCAGGCGGCTTCAGGTTGGTCAGGAAGGCGATGTCGGGGTTGGCCAGCGCGCTCGGGATGTCCTCGCCCATGAGCGCGGCCACGGTTGCCGCGACGATGCCGACCGCACGCTCCCCGGAGTCGGTGCGGGCCACGAATCCGGAGTCGGAGTGGGCGACGCGCACCAGGAATTCGGCGACGGCCGTATCGGAGGCCGTCAGGTCCAGCACCTCGATCTCCGGATGCCCGGTGCGCACCGGTCGCACCAGTTCCTCGGTCAGACCGCGTTCGGGGCGGGGCGGTACCGACAGGGTCAGCGGAATCGGCTCGGGAGCGGGCGAATCGTGCGACACCGATCAACGGTAGCGGTCGCCACGCCGGCGGGAGCAAGTTCGCGCTTGCGTTGGCGACCTACGTCACTTAGCTTAGGGTTACCTAATTCCTCTTGGAGGTGTGTATGCCCCACCCGGCACCGGCCGCTGTCGCCCCCAATACCGCCGAACGTGTGCACAGCGCCTGCGCCCATGCCGAACAGGCCATGCTGGCCCTGCCCGGCCTGGACCCCATCCCCACCGCGGTACATCTGCTCCGGCAGTGCGGGGATGCCGTCATCGCCGTACCCATGACCTCCACGGCCGCCATGCTCACCGCCAACTCCGGCACCACCGGCTCCCCCGCCGTCCTCGAACTCACCGACCACGCACCGCTGCGCCTGCGCGAACCGGTACGCGCACTGGTCTGGCTGCGCGGCTGGGTGCGCGCCGTGCCCGCCCACGCCCAGCGCGCCCTGGCCACCCACGTCGCCGAGGACCACCCGCACCCCAACCTGCTCGACGTCGGCCACACCACCACCCTGCTGCGCCTGGTGGTCGACTCCGCCGTGGTCGCCGACACCACCGGAGCCGAATCGGTGTGCCGCGACGGGCTGCGCGCCGCCCGCCCCGACCCCTTCTGCGGGATGGAGGCGGCCTGGCTGCAGCACATGCAGGCCGACCACGCCGACGTCATCGCGCAGCTGGCCCGCCGCATCCCCGCCCACCTGCGCCGCGGGCACATCCACCCGCTCGCCATCGACCGCTACGGCATCACGCTGCGCGTCGAGGCCGTCGACCGCGACCACGATGTCCGCCTGCCCTTCGACCATCCCGCCGACGACGTCGACGCGCTCAGCCGAGCCGTGCGCGCACTCGCCGGCTGCACCATGCGCTCCTCGGCCGCACGGCTGCGGCGGACCATCGACTAGCGCTCCGCACCGGGTCACCGCATACGCGGCGGCTGTCGGCCGACGCCGCGCGCCGTCGCGCGCATAGATTTGCCCCATGGTTCCCGCCGCATCCGCACCCCTGTGGCCAGCGCCCGCCTCCGATCAGGAGCAGCGGGCGATACGGCTCGAGATCGCCGTCGTCCTGGTCGTCACCTTCGGGCTGAGCGGAGCGAGCGCGGCGCTGTCACTGCTGGAGAGCGCGCTGTCCCCGGGCGGGGTCGGGGGCCAGACGGTGGCCTTGAACGCGCCGCGCGCCGCGCAGTCGCTGATCGACCTGCTGTTCCAGCTGTTGAGCGTGGCCCGGCTGCTGGGCTGGGCGGCACTGGGGCTGTATCTGCTGTGGCGCAGCGGAATCGGGCCGCGCGCCCTCGGCCTGCTGCGCGTGCGCTGGCGCGCCGACATCGTGCCGGGACTGGTACTGACGGCGGTGATCGGAATCCCCGGGCTGGCGCTGTATCTGGTGGCGCACGCGCTCGGGGTGAGCGTGACCATCGTGCCGAGTTCGCTGGAGCATTGGTGGCGGCTGCCGGTGCTGGTGCTGTCGGCGTGGGCGAATTCGGCGGCCGAGGAGATTCTCGTGGTCGCCTATCTGATCACGCGATTGCGGGCGCTGGGCTGGTCGGAGAACCGGTCGCTGCTGGCCTCGGCCTTGCTTCGGGGCAGCTATCACCTGTATCAGGGCCTCGGCGGCGGCGTCGGGAACCTGGTGATGGGTGTGATCTTCGGCCGCTACTGGCAGCGGACCGGGCGGCTGTGGCCGCTGCTGCTGGCGCACGCGCTGATCGACACGGTGGCCTACATCGGCTACACCTTCCTGCGCGAACACGTCTCCTGGCTGCCGTGACCACCTCGACGTGACCACATCGAGATGAACCGCTTTCGGGCGTGAATAAGTACAGTCTCAGGTGATGAACGGCGACGACCCTCGGCACGATGCACGGATGCGCCGGGAGTCGCCGCCGCGCGGGGCAGGCGAGTCTCCGGCACATCCGCGGCAACCGCACCCCGGCGAGGCCCGCTGGGGCAGTCCGGCACCGCGGCAACAACCGCCACGGCAACAACCGGCGCGGCCACAACCGGCACGGCAACAACCGGCACGGCAGCAGCCATCGCCGCAGCAACCGGCACGACGGCAGGCACCGCGTGGACCGCGGCCCGAGGACCGGCGCGAACCACCCGGCGGCCCCGCCGTGAACCGCACCCGCCGCATGCCGCGCAACGAGACCGAACCCGCGCTGGCGTGGTCCCAGGTACCGCCGCCGAAACAGCCCCCGCCGCGGCAGTCGCGGCGCACCCCCGACGCGGGTGCGGCCACCCATGCGCCGACCCAGCGCCCGGTCCCCCATCGTGCGGCGTCCCCGCCACCGCCCGCGTCACCACCGCGCGCCACCCGCGGTCGCGGTGCCCGACCACCGCGCGGGCCGCGGCCGAAACGCAAGCGGCATTGGGGTCGCTGGCTGCTGGCGCTGCTCGTGCTCCTGGTGAGCCTCCCCATCGCGGCGGCGTTCTATGTGGAGAACAATCTGGTCCGCATCGACGCCATCACCGATTACGACAATCGGGTGGGCGACACGCCCGGAACCAATTGGCTGTTGGTCGGTTCCGACAGCCGCGCCGGGCTGACCCCGGAGCGCGAACAGGAGTTGGCGACCGGCGGCGAGGTCGGTTCGGAGCGCACCGACACCATCATCCTGGTGCACATTCCACGGTCCGGTCGGCCGACCCTGGTGAGCCTGCCGCGCGATTCGTACGTGAGCATTCCGGGCTACGGCCGGGAGAAGCTCAATGCCGCGTTCTCCTTCGGCGGCGCGCAATTGCTCACGCAGACCGTGGAAATCGCGACCGGCGTGCACATCGACCATTACGCGCAGATCGGATTCGGCGGCTTCGCCGACGTGGTGGACGCCGTCGGCGGCATCGACATGTGCCTGCCGAATCCCATCGACGATCCGCTGGCCGGAATCGACTTGCCCGCCGGATGTCAGCGGCTGAACGGTGCGCAGGCACTGGGTTTCGTGCGCAGCCGCGCCACCGCGCTGGCCGATCTCGACCGCATGAACAATCAGCGGATGTTCATGGCGGCGCTGCTGAAGAAGGCCACCGCGACAAGCACTCTCGTCAATCCGTTCCGAGCGTGGCCGCTCCTGCGGGATGTGACGAAGTCCCTGCGCGTCGATCAGGGCGCGCATGTGTGGGATATCGCACGTCTGGGCTGGGCGCTGCGCGACGATCCGGTAGCCACGACGGTGCCGATCGGCGGCTTCACCGATACCGCGAGCGGCAATGTGCTGCTGTGGGACAAAACGAGAGCGTCGCAGTTCTTCGAGGCTTTGGCGGCCGACGAACCGATTCCCGATGAGCTGCTGACACCGGGCATTTAGGGTCTCCTTATTGAGGCAATACTTGCCTCAATAAGGCCGTCCTCAATAAGGCTGCACTTGGATGACAGGCGCTGTGACCAGGGTTAATGTCGTGTCTATGTCCAGCCACGCCAAGTCCCAGCGCAGCAAGTTCCACGCCCTGCTGCACGATCAGATCCGGAACGAATTCAACGCCGAACACCAGTACATCGCAATGGCGGTGTGGTTCGACAATGCCGATCTGCCCGTGCTGGCCAAGCATTTCTACAAGCAGGCCGTCGAAGAGCGCAATCACGCGATGATGATCGTGCAGTACTTCCTCGATCGGGATATCAACGTCGAATTGTCCGACGTCGACGCCCCGAAGGCGCAGTTCGCCAATGCGAAGGAAGCGTTGCAGCTCGCGCTCTCCCAGGAGCAGGCGGTGACCGAGCAGATCGTCCAGCTCGCCAGCACCGCCCGGGAAGAGGGCGACTACCTGGGCGAACAGTTCATGCAGTGGTTCCTGAAGGAGCAGGTCGAGGAGGTCGCCCACATGAAGACCCTCGTCAATGTCGCCGAGCGGGCCGCCGCGAATCTGTTCGATCTGGAGAATTTCGTCGCGCGCGAGATGAGTTCACCCTCGGACGCGTCCGGCGCGCCGTCCACCGCGGGCGGTCATC